>NZ_JBTOQG010000002.1:0-258724 GCF_055283955.1 Pseudomonas sp. HP_12 | reverse complement strand
CGGAAATCCGCTTGTTGCGTAAGATGCCTGAGCGAAAATCCGCTCATCGCCGCAATTCTCTTCCCGGCTGAAGCCGGTCCCACTGACGGACTGCGATCATCTAGTGGGACTGGCTTTAGCCGGGAAGGCGTCGGGTGTCACGCCGCGAAATTGAGGGTGTTCACGCTGGCCTCTTCCCGGCTGAAGCCGGTCCTACTGACGGACTGCGATCATCTAGTGGGACCGGCTTTAGCCGGGAAGGCGTCGGGTGTCATGCCGCGAAATTGAGGGTGTCATGCTGGCTTCTTCCCGGCTGAAGCCGGTCCCACTGACGGACTGCGATCATCTAGTGGGACTGGCTTTAGCCGGGAAGGCGTCGGATGTTACGCCGCGAAATCGATGGTGCTCAAACGGGCCATTTCCCGGCTGAAGCCGGTCCCACTGACACCCCGCAATCATCCTGTAGGACTGTCTTCCGCTAGAAAGTCCTCACGCACCAACCCATGCCGCTGCATTTTTTCATTCAGCGTGCGGCGGGGTAGTTGCAACTCGTGCATGACTGCCTTGATATCGCCTCGATGGCGTCGCAACGCCGAGCGAATGCAATGGGCTTCGAAGGCTTCCTGCTGCGCCACCAGCGACTGACCCACCGGGATGTTCTCTGCGGCGGGACCGTCCAGCCCCAGCACCTGGCGCTCGGCGGCATTCGCCAGTTCGCGCACATTCCCCGGCCAGTCGTGGCTGAGCAGATGGCTCAGCTGTTCACCGCTCAGCACCGGCGCGCTGCGGCCGAGGCGCTCTGCCGCATTCCGCGAGAAATGGCTGAACAACATAGGGATGTCTTCTCGCCGTTCGCGCAGCGGTGGCAGTCGCAATTCGGCGATGTTCAGCCGATACGCCAGATCCTCGCGGAAACGCCCGGCCCTGGCTTCGTCCAGCAGATCGGGCTTGGTCGCGGCAATGATGCGCACATCAATATCGATGCTCTGGTTCGAACCCAGTCGTTCGATCCGCCGCTCCTGAATCACCCGCAGCAGCTTGACCTGCTGCGCCAGCGGCATGCTCTCGATCTCGTCGAGAAACACCGTGCCGCCGTGGGCATACTCCAGTTTGCCGATGCGCTTGCCCTGGGCCCCGGTGAACGCGCCGCTTTCGTGGCCGAGCAGCTCGGCTTCAAACAACTGCTCAGGGATCGCCGCGCAGTTGACCGCAACGAAAGGCTTGTCCGCTCGCGGGCCGAAGTCATGCAGGCAGCGCGCGACCATTTCCTTGCCGCTGCCGGTCTCGCCGCGAATCAGCACGTTAACCGGCAGTGGCGAGAGGTCCAGGACCTGCCGCCGCAATGTCTGCATCGTCGGCGACATGCCCAGCAGCGTTGCATCCAGACGCGAGCGGTTATCCGCTTGCACATGCAGCGCGCGGTTTTCCAGCACCAGCGCGCGTTTCTCCAGTGCCCGCCGCAAACTGCCGAGCAGGGTCTCTGGAGTGAACGGCTTCTCGAGAAAGTCATAGGCGCCGTCGCGCATGGCATCGACGGCCATGGGCACGTCGCCGTGGCCGGTCAGCAAAATCACCGGCAAGTCGCGATCTCGCCGCTGCAACTCGGCCAGCAACTGCAAACCATCCATGCCGGGCATGCGCACATCGCTGAGGATCACGCCGGGAAAGTGCTCGGGCAGCTGCGCCAGGCATTCCTCGGCGCGGCTGAACAGGCGCACCTCGAACCCGGACAGCGTGAGCCATTGCTCCACCGCTTCCCGAATGGGCGCCTCGTCATCCACCACGATTACCGCGTTCAGCATGGGGCGTCGGCCTCCGGGGCCTGGGTCAGACAGAAGAAAAACCGCGCGCCGTTGTTGACGTTTTCGGCGCTGAGCCGGCCGCCCAGTTCATGCACGATGGCGAACGAAACCGCGAGGCCCAGGCCCAGACCGTCGCCCACCGGTTTGGTGGTGAAAAACGGATCGAAGACGTTGGCCAGATGCTCTTCGGCAATTCCCCCACCACTGTCGATGACCGAAACACACCAATGCTCGCTCTGCGCGTCGATGCGAATTTCTAGACGCTTGAGGGGTTTGTCGCCCATCGCGTCCAAGGCGTTGCGCATCAGGTTGATCAGGACCTGCTCCAGCCGGATCGCATCGCCGCGCACCCAGGCTGGACGCGTCAGGTCGAGCACGCAACTGACGCGCTCTTCACGAATTCGTGCGTCCAGCAACAGCAGCGCCTGATCGACCACGGTGGCCAGATCAAGGCGTTCGCGCAGGCCGCTGGGGCTTTTGCGGGCGAAGGTTTTCAGGTGGCCGGTGAGCGCGGCCATGCGGGTCAATTGCTGATCGAGCAGGCTCAGCGCCTTGTACGCATCGTCGACACGGCCATGCTCCAGCAACAGACGCAGGGTGGCGAGCTGCATGCGCTGGGCCGTCAGCGGCTGGTTGATTTCGTGGGCGAGGGCGGCGGACATCTGGCCGAGGGCCGCCAGCTTGGTCGACTGCACCAGACCGTCCTGAGCGGTGTGCAGGTCCCGCGTGCGTTCCTCGACCAAGCGTTCCAGCTCTTCGCGGCTGCGCTGGCGCACGCGGCCAAGGCGCCAGCGCTGATACAGAAACAGCCCGAGGAACACCAGCGTCAGCCAGATGCCTGCCGCCGCCAGTCCGGCATTGCGCACGTCTTCACTGGCGGCCTGCGGTTTGCGCAGGAGGTGCAAGGTCCAACCCTCGGTCGGCAGCGGCATTGACTGCCACAAGAAATCGGTCTGCTCGTTGGGGGCGTCGACACGGCTGAGATGGCTGTTTTCGCCGAACGTACGCAGTAGCTCTTGATGCAAGGGCGTCAGCGGCTGCTTGTCGTACTGACGCGTGCTCGCCAGTTCGGCGCGGTCCTGCTCGGTCAGCGGCCGCAGGGCCCGATAGCGCCAGCCCGGTTGATTGGCGATGAAGACGATGCCCTTGGCGTCGCTGACCAGCAGCAGGTCATCGTTTTGCGCCCAGGTGTGTTCAAGGTCCGGAAACTCCAGCTTGACCACCATCGCCCCGATGAACTGCCCGGCTTCGTCGCGCACCGCGTTCGACAGGAAGTAACCCGGGATGCCGCTGGTCACGCCGACGGCATAAAAACGCCCGACACCGGTGGCGCGGGTTTGCGTGAAGTAGGGGCGGAAGCCGTAGTTGTGGCCCACGTAGCTGCTCGGCAGACGCCAGTTGCTGGCGCCGACGGCGAGGCCGTTGCGGTCAAGCAGTTCGAGGGTGGAGGACTGGGCAGCGCCGTTGATCTGCTCCAGTTTGAGATTGAGCGCCTGGGTGGTGTCGGCGCTGACCGGTCCGCTCAGCGCCGTCCGCAGTTGAGGATCAAGGGCCAGAACAGCCGGCAGAGCCCGGTAGCGCTCGATCAGGGTCTGCAACGTGTTGGCGTAGAGCGCCAGCCGATCTTTAGAGCGGCCAGCGTCGTCTTCCAGGGCATGCCGCTGAGCCTGATGCATCGCCAGCGTCGCCGCGAGCACGGCACCGGCGACGATCAGCACCACGTAAAGCACGAGGCGGACGGAACGGGGCATGGGCATGACCTCCTTTCAGTGGCTGGCGCATTCGCCCCGGATTCCTGCCTTACAGCAAATTGAACGTCGTCTCTTTCACGTTCTCCGAATCCAGGCCGATCATCAGCTTGAACTCGCCCGCCTCGGCCGCGTACTTCAGCGACGGGTTGAAGAACTTCAGGTCTTCTTCGGTCAGGGTGAAGCTCACGGATTTCTCTTCCCCGGGGTTCAGCATGACTTTCTGGAAATTCTTCAGCTCTTTGACCGGGCGGCTGATCGATGCGGCGACGTCGCGCAGGTACAGCTGAACCACGGTTTCACCGGCGACCTTGCCGGTGTTCTTGACCATGACGCTGGCAGTCAGCTTGTCCTTGCGGGTCATCTTGTTGATCGACAGGGTGATGTCCGACACGCTGAACTGCGTGTAGCTCAGACCATAACCGAACGGGAACAGCGGGCTGGTCGGCTCTTCGAAGTAGTTCGAGGTGTAGTTCGAGTCGTTCGGGCGGTACGGGCGACCGGTGTTCAGGTGGTTGTAGTACGCCGGGACCTGGCCCACGGAGCGCGGGAAGGTCATCGGCAGTTTGCCGGACGGGTTGTAGTCGCCGAACAGCACGTCAGCCAGGGCATTGCCGCCCTCGGTGCCGAGGAACCAGCTTTCCACCATGGCGTCGGCGAGTTCGTTTTCTTCACCCAGCGCCAGCGGCCGGCCATTCATCAGCACCAGCACCAGCGGTTTGCCCGTGGCCTTGAGCGCGCGGATCAGGTCCCGTTGACGGCCCGGTATTACCAGGTCGACACGGCTCGCCGCTTCATGGGACATGTTGCGCGACTCACCCACAACGGCAACCACCACGTCCGCCTGCTGCGCGGCCTTGACCGCTTCGTCGATCATTTCCTGCTCGGGACGCGGGTCGATGGCGATCTGGTCGTCCATCTTGTTCAGGTAGGTAATGGCGTGCTGGTTGTCGGTGATGTTGGAGCCCAGTGCATAAACCAGCTTGGCCTTGTCGCCGACCGCCGCCGCAATGCCGTCATAGGCGTTGACGGTCTGACGCGCCAGCCCGGCCGCTGACCAACTGCCCATCATGTCCATCGAGCTCTTGGCCAGCGGACCGATCACAGCGATGGTGCCTTGCTTCTTCAGCGGCAGGGTGTCGTTCTGGTTCTTCAGCAGCACGACGCTCTTGCGCGCAACGTCGCGGGCTTCGGCACGGTGCAGACGGTTTTCGGCGTTGCGATCGGCCGGGTCATCCACTGCCGCGCCGATGCGCAGGTACGGGTTGGCGAACAGGCCCATTTCCCACTTGGCGCCGAGCACTTCACGCACGGCGTTATCGACTTCTTTGACCGACACTTCGCCGCTCTTTACCAGATCCGGCAGTTCTTCGCCGTAGGCCTTGTCGTTCATGCTCAGGTCGACGCCGGCCTTGATCGCCAGCTTGGCGGCTTCGCGGAAGTCCTTGGCCACGCCGTGGTCGATCAATTCCTTGATCGCGCCGTGGTCGCTGACGGTTACGCCCTTGAAGCCCCAGTCCCTGCGCAAGACATCCTGCAGCAGCCAGGCGTTGGACGTGGAGGGCACGCCGTTGATGGAATTGAGCGCGATCATCACGCCGCCTGCGCCGGCATCAATCGATGCGCGATAGGGCGGCAGGTAGTCCTGCTGCATGCGCACCGGGCTCATGTCGACGGTGTTGTAGTCGCGACCGCCCTCGACCGCGCCATACAGGGCGAAGTGTTTGACCACCGCCATGATGCTGTTGGGCGCCTGCATGCTGGTGCCCTGAAACGCGCGGGTCATGGTGGCGGAGATGCGCGACACCAGGTAGGTGTCTTCGCCGAAGCCTTCGGAGCTGCGGCCCCAGCGCGCGTCGCGGGTGATGTCGACCATTGGTGCAAAGGTCATGTCCACGCCGTCGGCCGCGGCTTCGATCGCTGACACGCGACCGGTGCGGGTGATGGCGTTCATGTCCCAGGTCGACGCGAGACCCAGGCTGATCGGGAATACGGTGCGCTGGCCGTGGACGACGTCGTAGGCGAAGAACATCGGGATCTTATTGCGGCTGTGTCCGGCGGCGTCCTGCATGGCGCGGTTGTCCGGCAGCACGACGGAGTTGAACGTGCCGCCGATGCGGCCCGCGGTGATTTCCTTGAGAATCTCCGGCTTGGGCATCTCCGGGCCGATGCTGATCAGGCGCAGTTGACCGATCTTCTCGTCGAGGGTCATTTGCTTCATCAGGTTGGCGATGAATGCATTCTTGGCTTGCAGCGTGGAGGGGGTGCCAACGCCAGTGGTGGCGTTTTCGGCCCAGGCGGACTGACTGACAAGGCCGATGACGAGACTCAGGAAACACAGCTTATTCATGAATGGTTTTCTCAAGGCGTTGCCGGCAACTCGCACGTAATACCGGTCAGCCGTTGTTATAGGTGTCGAACCTTTGGTTTTTATTGTCGTCAGGACGGCAACGTCGCTGAACTCCTGCCTCATATGAGCATCAGTAGCGCAACGAGTTTTATCTGATTGTGGCCCGGCAATCCAGAGCCCCGACAACGCGATGGGGCGGGATTATGCCGGGGATCGTCCGGTTTGGCTAAAGTCATGACTGACAGGACTAACTATTGATGAGTACAGGGAGCACGCACGCCATGCAAACAGAGCGTTATGACCACAGCCGGGGCAGTCGTTACAAATTGTCACTGGCGTTGATGATGCTGCTGACGACCCTGTTGTCCGGCTGCGGGATCAACAACATTCCGACCTACGACGAGCAGGTCAAGGCTGCCTGGGCCCAGGTGCAGAACCAGTATCAGCGCCGCGCCGACCTGATCCCCAACCTGGTGGAAACGGTGAAGGGCTACGCCAAGCAAGAGCAGGACACCCTGACCGCAGTCATCGAAGCGCGTGCCAAGGCGACGTCGATTCAGGTGGACGCCAGCACCCTGAACGATCCGGCCAAGCTCAAGCAGTTCCAGGATGCACAAGGTCAGCTGACCGGCGCATTGAGCCGTTTGATGGTGGTCTCGGAGCGCTATCCGGACCTCAAATCCAACCAGAACTTCCTCGCGCTGCAGTCCCAGCTTGAAGGCACGGAAAACCGTATCGCGGTGGCCCGTCGCGACTTCATTACGGCGGTCGAGCGTTACAACACCGAGATCCGCACCTTCCCGGGCCGTCTGTGGCATACCGTGATGTACAGCGATCTGCCGGTGCGTCCGAACTTTGAAGCCACTGCCGCTGACGCTGACAAAGCGCCACAAGTGAAATTCTGATGGGACGCGCGCGGCGGGGAGTGCTGGTCGCGTTACTGGCGATGTCGGTGGGCGTATTTGCCCAGTGGGCGCAAGCCGACCTCACGTTTCCGCCGCTGACCGGGCGCGTCGTTGACACCGCCGGGATGATCGACGGCCCGAGCAAAGAGCATCTCGAACAGATGCTGCGCGCCCATGAAGAACTGACCACCGAGCAAGTGGTAGTGGTCACATTGCCAGACCTGCAGGGCTCGACCATCGAGGACTACGGCTATCAGCTCGGTCGTCACTGGGGCATCGGCCAGAAGGGCAAGGACAATGGCGCGCTGCTGGTGGTGGCCCGGGACGAGCGCAAGGTGCGCATCGAAGTGGGCTACGGCCTTGAAGATCGTCTGACGGATGCGCAGTCGTCGGTGATTATCAGTCAGATCATCACCCCGGCGTTCCGCCAGGGTGATTTCGTCGGAGGTATCACCAAAGGCGCCGAGGCGATGGTCCAGGTGCTCGGCGGTGATCCCCTTGCCGAACCCGCGGTCGGCGCCACCGGCAGCGCGGCGGCAAGCGAGGACGAAGGCGTCGACTGGAAAGTGACCCTGCTGTTTCTGGTGCTGTTCGTGGTCATCAGTTACATCAGCGCCCGTTCCGGGCGAGGCAGGTCCATCGGCTCCGGGGGCGGCTTTGGGGGTCTCGGTTCCGGCGGCTTGGGCGGCTCAGGCGGCTTTGGTTCCGGGGGCTCTGGCTCAGGCGGTATGCGCGGTGGCGGTGGTGGATTTGGCGGAGGCGGTGCCTCCGGTGGCTGGTAGTTGTTCGCTCAGGAAGGGTTTGCTTGCATGACATTGCTCAATAAAGACGAACAACAGCGGGTTGCCCACGCCATCGAGACCGTCGAGCGTCAGACCGACGCGGAACTGGTGACGGTGCTAGCCACCAGCGCCGACGACTACACCTACGTGCCGCTGATCTGGGCCGGGGTCATCGCGTTGCTCGTGCCGGGGCTGATCAACCTGCTGACGGGCTGGCTCAGCGCCAATCATCTGCTGCTGGTGCAGGTTGTCACGTTCATCGTGGTGGCGCTGGTGTGCCGGCTGCCGGGCATTACCACGCGGCTGGTGCCTGTTCGCGTGCGGCACTGGCGGGCGGGCAATCTGGCGCGTCGGCAGTTTCTTGAACAGAACCTGCACGCCACCGCCAATGCCACCGGTGTGCTGATTTTTGTCAGCGAGGCCGAGCGTTATGTCGAGATCATCGTCGACGACGGCATCGCCCGGCGCGTGGACAACGAAGTCTGGCGCTCGATGGTCGAGACCTTCACCCGGCAGGTAAAGGACGGCCGGATTGTGGAAGGTTTTATGGGGTGCATTACTTCGTGCGGCGAGGTGCTGAGCGAGCAGGTGCCCGTGACCCAGGCGCGCAACGAGTTGCCAAACCGGTTAGTGGTGTTGGAGTGATCTGATCGTTCCCGCGCTCCGCGGGGGAATGCCTCTGCTGACCCTCCGCGTCATTTAATTGCACCTACCGCTCTCGACCCGCCTAAAATAGCGCCTCGCATTTCCGCTCCCGAGGCGCTTTCCGATGTCCGTTACCGCACCCGCCACCGTTCCTGCGCAGGATCACCGCGCTCAGTTCCTGAGTTTGCTGGACACCTGCCTGACGCAAAATTCGCTGATCAAACTGGTGCTGGCCAAGTACGTCGGAAGCGAAGCGGAGTTGCAGCGGGTCATCATCAAGCCCGTCACGGTCAAGGATCAGCCGTGCCTGTCCTTCGTCTATCGCTACAAGACCCGCGACATCACCAAGAATCACCCCCTCGCCGAGGCGCAGACGCTGATCGCCAGCCTGCTGCCCGAGTCCTTCAAGAACGCTCATCTGCTGTCGCTCACCGATGAAGTGCAGCTGGAGTTCAGCAAGAAGGGCAAGACCACGCTATTCCGCAACAAGGCCCAGCAGGAGCGCGAAGCCCCGACCGCCGAGCATGACCGCGAGAAAAAACGTTACCTGGAACTGAGCCGGCCATTCCTGACCGATCTTGGTGTGACCAACAAGCAGCACGAGCTGATTCCGGCGATGTCACGCAAGTGGAAGCAGATCAACAAGTTCATCGAGGTGTTTTCCCACGCGCTGGCGACCTCGCCGATCACGCTGGACAAACCGGTGACGGTCGCGGATTTCGGCTCGGGCAAGGGTTATCTGACCTTCGCCATCCACGATTACCTGCGCAACACCTTGCAGGCTGAAGGCAACGTCACCGGCGTCGAGCTGCGCGAGGACATGGTCACGCTGTGCAACAACGCTGCCGCGCGGCTGGAGCATCCGGGGCTGGTGTTCAAGTGCGGTGACGTGCGTTCGGTGGCGCCCAGCGAACTGGACGTGATGATCGCCTTGCACGCCTGCGACATCGCCACCGACTACGCGATTCACACCGGTATCCGCTCGGGCGCCTCGATCATCATGTGCTCGCCGTGCTGCCACAAACAGATCCGCCTGCAGATCCAGAGCCCGACGCTGCTCAAGCCGATGCTGCAATACGGTTTGCACATGGGCCAGCAGGCCGAAATGGTCACCGATGCCTTGCGAGCGTTGCTGCTGGAAGCGTGCGGCTATGAAACCAAGGTCTTCGAGTTCATCTCGCTGGAGCACACCAACAAGAACAAGATGATTCTGGCGGTCAAGCGCGCGACTCCGGCGGATCCGGCTGAGCTGCTGGCGAAGATTCAGGAGCTGAAAGTGTTCTACGGCATTCAGGAGCAGTGCCTGGAGCGCTTGCTCCAGGCGGATGGCCTGCTGGGTTAGACGCGAGCGGCGGCGACCGGCTTTGGTGCGATCACCGCCGTTTTACGCCCGATGGCCAGCGTGACCACGACACCGGCGGCGAAGATCCAGGTCGTCGGGTCGATGTGCTCACCGAAAAACAGCGCCGAGAAGGCCATGGTGAAAAACAGCTGCACCAGCTGAATCTGACTGACCCGCGCGATGCCGCCCATGGCCAGCCCGGCGTACCAGGCGAAGAAACCGATGAATTGCGAGAACAGCGACACGTAACCGAAGGCCCACCAGGTGCCGGGAGAAATCGGCCCCTGATGCTGCCACGCCAGATAGCTGACGGGCACGATCAGCACCGGGATCGAAATCACCAGCGCCCAGCAGATCACCTGCCAGCCGCCCATCTCCTTGGCCAGACGGCCGCCTTCGGCATAACCCAGCCCGCCAATCGCCACCGCGGCGACCATCAGCAGATCACCGGCCTGAAGATTGCCGGCCCCGCTGATCAGCGCATAACCCAGCACCAGAACGCTGCCCATGGCGGCGCAGGCCCAGAAGGCTTTCGACGGGCGCTCGTGGGAGAGCCATGCGGCGTAGATGGCGACCAGCAGTGGTTGCAGGCCATTGACCAGCGCGCCGTGGGAGGCGGGCAGGGTTTTCATGGCCCAGGCTGACAGCACCGGGAAACCGACGATCACCCCCAGCGCCACCACCATCAGCGCCTTGAACTGCGCGGGGGTCGGCCATTTTTCTCTGCGCCACAGCAGTAACGCCGCCGCCGGCATTGCCGCGAACAAGGCGCGGCCCAATCCGTTGAGCAAGGGATGGATTTCCTGCACCACGATGCGGGTCATGGGCAGCGTCAGGCTGAAGATCACCACGCCGATCAGTCCGAGGACCATTCCGGTGTTTTCACGAGAGGACATAAGGAGGCGTGCCTTGTTTTTGTTGGTGCGAAACGCGTGCTCATTCAGCCACAGAGGCGGCATGGGGGCCATTTACAGATGCGTGCGGAATCGTCCGTACACTTCAAAGGCTTCCCGGCTGAAGGGGGGAACTGCCGTTTTCGAGGATTTTCCTGACGAGCACTCAATCGACTCAAATGTTGGTGCAGAAGTTGAATGCAACGTTCCTGCAACAGTTTGAAGGTCAAATTGGTGCCGTCGAATTCAGCCAGGAGAGCCATCGTGTCGGTTATCGAAAAATGGGCGTTGCAGGGTGTCGTGGTATTCCTTTTCGCATGGATGGCGACGGTGGCGGCTCACTGGTCAGGCAGCGTCGTGCACACGACAAGCAGCGACCGACTCGCCGCTCTCAGCAGCATGCGCCTGACCACCGAATCGGTCGCCACCAGCGTCAATAAACACACGCAGGGTGGGGCAGTGGTTGTGGGGTCGTTGTCGGAAGGTAACGAATAAAGGGCAGCGGCTGGGAAGATTTGAAGCGGTGAGTAATTGGAAGACCGGACCTGTAGGGTCCGGTTTTTGTTTTTGTCATCAGAGTTTGTACTGGGGAAAAAATTTCTCTAGTATCCCGCCATGGCTACCGTACATAACAATCGCAACTGGAAGATCAAAATCTATCCGGACGACCATGCCCCGCCCCATTTCCATGTCCAGACGCCTGACGGGGAGTCACTCGTGCAGATTGACGGTTTAAGGGTCTTAGGCAGGGGCGCTGAGGGGAAGGCGCTGAAAGAAGCGCTGCAGTGGGCCAGGAATCATACCCGGGACTTGTGGCGTATCTGGTGTGAGCAGAATCGGAGGACTTGAGGCATGACCAGCAAATTACGCATCGTCGCTGCGCAACCTGTCGCGAACAGCCGCTCGTTGATCCTCGACTGGAACAACGGCAAGCGTCATACCGTTGATTTGTCGGCCTACATCGACCAATTTGAAGCGCTGGTGCCGCTGAAGGATGAAACGCTGTTCAGTCAGGTGACTGTGGGTGATTGGGGGTTCGACGTGTCGTGGGGGAATGATATCGAGCTGTCTACATCGACGCTTCACCGGCTCGCGCTGGAGCAGGCCGGTGAAGTCATGCCGACGCGCGACTTCAAACAGTGGATGGCAAAGAACAACCTCTCGCTCTCGGCAGCGGCCATCGAGCTGGGCTTTACGCGTCGAACCATTACTGCTTACAGCAGCGGTGCTGCACTTATCCCCAAGCACGTGGCATTGGCCTGTCGGGGTTGGGAATATGAGCACTCGCCGCGCTAACCCTCAACTCTTCTTTAACTCCAACGCTTCCTTCAGCCTTCCCACCGGCACCGCAAGCGCCGGATCGCCCAATGGGTGGGTCGTGGCGTTGAAGAATGTCAGCTGGATGTGCTGCCCTTCAAACAGTTCGCTGTAGCGGCGTTTCTGGTGCTGGATGAAGGCGTCACTGCGCGGCAATACCGAGATGGCGATGCGCTTGGGACGGGCCTGGAGAATGGCGTTGAGAATGTGTCGATCCTGCTTGCCCAGCGAATGGCCGAAGACGCATAGCGCGCCCTCATGCTGCGCCAGTTGGGCGTGGCAAAACGACAGATAGTCCGAACCGCGGATGATCTTCATCTTGTCGTCGCTACGGCCCTCACAGACAAACAGCGGCACATCCTCCAGCGCGTTGATCGCGAAACTGCCCAGCAGCGTGCTCTCCGAAGACAGCAACTTGCGCGCCGTGCCATCGAAGTTCTTCACCAGGTGCATGCCGCCATGCAGGTACAAAATGCGCGTGGCGTGGCTGTCGGTGCGGTGCAGGTTGAACACAGCGTCATCGTCGAACAGATCATCGAACGGCTGCGCGCCATGCATCGCTGCCCAGTACGCCAGCAGGTCGTAGTTGGTGGAGTACACCGTCTGATACTGGCTCAGGGCTTCGCTGATCCTGGCGATGGTCGACGCTTCCATCAGGCGCCACGGAATATGCGCCGAGCGGATGCCATGAATCAGGGCTTCCTTGATCGCGAAATAGCGGTTGCGTGGCGATGACGAACCAATCGTCAGCGCCGCATTGACCCGCATCGCGACTTTCAAGCCGCTGAGTACGGGCTCGAAATTCTCCGTTTCCATGGATTTGAACAGCGCCAGCACGGTGGCGCTCAAGGGTTTGTTGCGCGTGGTCTGCGCCAGCTCGAATAGCGAGTCGTAGGCGAAGTTCTTCCACACGGCAAGACTGGCCCCGTTGCCCAGCAGCAATCCCGAGCAGGGATTGACGGCTTGCAGCGTGTTCCAGTCGGCCAGTTCGGCATCAAAATCCGTGAATTCCATCATCTCGCTTCGCTTTCAGGTGAGCAGGTACTGACCGGACGCCAGAACGGAGGGGACTTATAGAAACCCAGGTCGGCATTGTCAACGCGGCATCCCGGCTTCGAACAATTTGAGGAGCGTGCCGCTGGTCTCGGTAACGTCTATAGAGTGAATGACGGGTGTAAGGTTTAATCCGTCAACCCATAACACTCTCTTGAATGAGAGGAGATGACCATGCATACCGCAATGCTCAGCAAGACGCACTTCAACGGTTACGATGTGATTAACGTGAACAACGGGCCTTGGCGGGTCTGCACCCACCGTGATCGATTAGGCTCATTCTCCACACGCGAAGAAGCCATGGCGTTTGCGGCCTCTTTGCCAGCCTATCAAGAGCGAACGGCGTTAGTACCTGCCGCTAAAGCGCACTAATGACACGACTCGTCGCCATTTGAGCTCTGGTGTTGCCGGAGCTCAATCGGCCGGATAGCAACTCGTGAACTGCACTATCCATTTGCGAAGTTTCATGCAGCCTGCACGATTTCGCATTTTCCCTGTTCGTCTAACTGCTTGATTCACTGAGCTTTTGGATAACTCGCTACATCGGCACGGTCGATGCAACTCTCATCACGAACCTGCAGGGTCGGCGCTTAGATCGATCCGCTTACCGTGATCCAGAGGAAACAACATGAACGCCATCGAACTGTTGAAAGCCGACCATGAACGTGTAAAAGCCATCTTGACTCAACTGAGCGAGTCCACCGAGCGCGGCGTTAAGAAGCGCACTGACTTGCTGGCCAAGCTGGAAATGGAAATCACCATCCATACCAAGATCGAGGAAGAAATTCTCTATCCGGCGTTTAAAGAGGCGGGCGGCAAAGAGCAGGACATCATGTACTACGAAGCCAAGGAAGAGCACCGCACCGTTGACGCTCTGGTGCTGCCGGACCTCAAGCAAACTGACCCTGCCACCCCGGAATTTTCGGGTCGTGTGAAAGTGGTCAAAGAGCTGCTGGAACACCACATCGAGGAAGAAGAGGAAGAGATGTTCCCGCAGGCTGAAAAGCTGCTGGGCGAGAAGCAGCTGGAAGAACTTGGCGCGCAGATGGAAGCGATGAAGGCTGAGTACAAGAAGTCCCTGTCGTCGCCGAGCATTGCGGCGTAAGCGTTGGTGGAATGAACAAGCCCGGAGTTTTCCGGGCTTTTTTGTGGGTGAAAGTTTTAGTCCGGTTTACTGGTGCAGCGCACTTACTTGCCTCTTCCCGGCTGAAGCCGGTCCTACATTTGGATTGCATGCATTCAGCTGGACTGGCGGTGGCCTCCATTGTGGGACCGGCTTTAGCCAGGAAAGCGTCAGCCGTCACGCTGCAAAGCTGATGGCGAACACACTTGCCTCTTCCCGGCCAAAGCCAGTCCCACAAAAAACGGGAGCTTTGTATACCTGTGTATTCAGACCCCCTGCTGATACGTGCTGACTGAAAGCTCGCCTTCAGCGACACATTGCAGATACGTGCAGCGCATTCAATGGTTCACAGCGAAGAGCGGGGCCAGGCGTTAGCTATCCCGGTCGAGCCCCCGACCATGACTGCACACTGAGGAAGCACCCCATGAAAAGAAGCAACGCGTCATTACTTCTAAGCGTTTTTACGGCGGGCGCCCTGGCGCTGGGCGTTGCCGGTGCGGCTCAGGCTGCCCCGGTGAAGAACATCGTGCTGGTGCATGGCGCCTTTGTGAACGGGGCGGGCTGGAAGCCGGTTTACGAGATCCTGCGCAAGGACGGGTACAACGTCTCGATCGCTGAACACCCATTGACGTCATTCGCCGATGACGTAACGGCGGTGAAGCGCATTGTTGACCAGCAGGATGGCCCGACGATTCTGGTCGGCCACAGTTACGGCGGCGCGATCATCACGGATGTCGGCAATGACGCTCATGTCGTGGGCCTGGTGTACATCGCCGCCCACGCACTGGATCAGGGTGAAACCGAAGCGCAGAACGGCAAGCTGTACCCCAATGCCACCAAAGCGGTGAAGAAAACCGCTGACGGCTTCCTGTCCCTTGACCCAGCATTCTATCCGGCGGACTTCGCGGCTGACCTGCCCAAGGCTCAGGCTGAATTCGAAGCCATTTCCCAGGAGCTGACCGCGGCGTCAGTGTTCACCACCCCCGCTGGCGTGCCCGCGTGGAAAACCAAGCCTAGCTGGTACGCAGTGGCCGGGGCAGACCGGATCATCAACCCGGACCTTGAGCGCATGTACGCCAAGCGTGCCAACAGCCACACCATCGAGATCAACGGCGCCAGTCACTCGGTGTACCAGTCCCGACCGCAGGAAGTGGCCGCGTTGATCGAACAGGCAGCGACCCACGCGGCGGATTGACGCATCGCACCCACGACTGGCCTGCAACCCTTGCAACGTCCAAGGCACTTGTGAATCAGGCCACGTCGACAGCGTCCGAGCCGCATATCAGCTCCACCGGCATCGGTTGCAAACGGCCGATCATGGGTTTGGCAAACAGATAGCCCTGCATCAGCTCGACGCCCAGATCCAGCAGGGCATCGCGCTCTTCGCAGGTCTCGATGCCTTCGGCCACGACAGTGATTCCCAGCCGCCCCGAAACCAGCACAATCCCTTCAACAATCGCCCGACGCACGGCGTCCTGATCGATGTCACGGGTGAGCGCCATATCGATCTTCAGGACCTGTGGTTGAAACATCGCCAGCATGTTGAGGCCGGAATAACCTGATCCGAAGTCATCGATAGCGGTGGTGAAACCTTGCCGCTCGTACTCCTCAAAAATGGATTTGAGATGATTCGGATCATCCACGCGCTCACCTTCGGTGACTTCGAACATGAGCCGATCCACCGGAAAATCGAACGTCCGAGACGCCTCAAGCGTTGCCCGAATGCACGTCTCTGCGCGGTACACCGCTTTGGGCAGGAAATTGATACTCAGCTTGCAGTCTGGAATCGCGGGCAGGCCCAGCTGGGTAGCGAGCTCAATGGCCCTGACCCGGCACGCCTGATCGAAACGGTAGCGGTTGCCGTCGTTGACCTGACCCAGGATGAACGCGGCGGACTCGCCGTTGAGACCACGGACCAGCGCCTCATAAGCGAAGGGCGCTCCGGTGGTGACGTTGAAGATAGGTTGGAAAGCCATGGTGAAGTCGAAACCCAGCCCTTCGAGATTTCGACACTCAGCGCAGCCAATGGATTCGAAGGTTGCCAAGGGGATATGTTGCATGATCGTCACTGCCTTGAGATTTCGTCGCTCGATGGATGAATTTTGAGCAACTGGTTTCTCTGTATCGGCAGGGTGCGAGAAATCTGTTCTGCGGATTTAGGGCAGGGGATTAACGGTAACGAAATCGGTGCCTGAGAAGGCGGCGGTATGAGTCGGTCTTTTAGAAGACGAGGCAGGAATCGAGCTTGATTCAGAGCGAGGAGGGCGGCTGAAAAGCCCGGAAACACTGGGGGAGATGGAGCGGGTAGAGGGAATCGAACCCTCAACTAAAGCTTGGGAAGCTTTCGTTTTGCCACTAAACTATACCCGCTTTTAACCTGACGCCTTTGGAGCGGCTGACTTTGTACCAGATGCGGCGGGTGAATTGAAGCGTTAAATGCCTCACCGACCCAATCCGTGTGGCCGCCCCCTGATTTGCCGTCCAATGGCACTCATCAGGCTCTGCAGCAAACCCTTCCTTCCCCGGCTGCTGCCCTATCATTTCCCATTCCAATCACACCGCAAACGCCTGTTGCGACCGATCCGTTCTGTAATGAATGCGCCGGGGTCCGGGCGCGGGCGTCAGAAACCCATGCAGGGCATCTTTCGATGCCAGGCACGCGGCCTTGCTCTCCATGTCGAGAAAGTGCCCCGCATCCTGAATGGTGCTGAAATGGCAGTCGCGAATGTAGTGGGCGAAGTGCCGGGCGTCGGCAGCCGAGGTGTACTCGTCCCACACACCGTTCATGAACAGCACCGGCACATTGATGCGCCTGGCCGCTTTCATCTGCGGATGATTGCTCGCGTCCAGCACATGGTTGATGTGGTGGTGCATCTGCGCGTACTCGTGCAGATCCAGGGAGCTGACGTGCTTGTGGTTGTAGCGCTTGAACAGAGAAGGCAGGTGTTTGCCCAGCGTGCTGTTGAGTAACTCACCGACGCCATGGCGATTGTAGGCGGCGAAGTGTTGCCGGCCGCGCTCGAGGTAGTCGCGCAGCGGGTCGCTGATGACAGGGGAGAACGAGCTGATCACGGCTTTCTCGATGCGCTTGGGCCGGTGCGCCAGGGCGACCAGCGCCGCCGCGCCACCCCATGAAAACGACAGCAGCAGTTCGGCGTTGAAGTGGTCGATGAGCTCCAGAAGCAACTGACCTTCCAGCTCCTTGGTCAGGGGGCGTTCATGGGCATTGTGGGGTTTTGATTTGCCGGCGTAAGGCGGGTCGTACAGCACGACGTTGAATTGCGGGTGAAGGTTGCGCACGGTTTGAGCGAAGGAGGTGGTCGTGGCGAGCGAGCCATTGACCAGAATGATGGTCTTCTCGGCGGCGTCTGCGCGATAGAGCTCCGTGTAAACCCGGAACTGGCCTTGTATGTCCAGCACAGTGATTTCTGGCTTCATCTCCATGTCTCCTGACGAAAAAACGGGGTGCGCGTAGACACGTTGCACGTGTTTCGTGACAGGTAGGCAATTGGACGCAGGTTTCAGATCAACGCAATTTCGTCGGGCCTCAGGGCTCTGTACTGTCCGGGGGCCAGCGCCGGGTCGAGTCTCAGCGGTCCCATGCTCTCGCGGTGCAGCCGGGTCACCTTGTTGTCGAAGTGGCCGAACATGCGTTTGACCTGATGGTAACGCCCTTCAACGATGCTCAGCCGGGCGCGGTGACTGCCCAGAATCGTCAGTTCGGCAGGCTGTGTCGTCAGGTCTTCAAACGCGAAATAAAACCCTTCAGCGAATTTCTCGACGTAGTGCGCGCCGATGTCGTCTTCGGTCTCGACGTCATAGACCTTCGCCAGTTTGGTGATCGGCTGCGTCAGGCGGCGCGACCACTGCCCATCGTTGGTGATCAGCATCAGCCCGGAGGTGTTGAAATCCAGGCGGCCGGCGATGTGCAGGTCGTCCTTGTCGGGTTCCTCAAGCAGGTCGAGCACGGTGGGGTGCTGCGGATCGACGGTTGCGCTGACGCAGCCCGGAGGCTTGTGCAGCATGAAATACCGCGCCGGTTTACCGTGCTGTAGGACTTCGTCGTCGATCCGTACCTGACTGAACTCGCGGACCTCATGCAGCGGGTTTTTTACCCGCAACCCGTCGACTTGCACACGGCCTGCGATCAGTGCCAGTCGTACCTCTTTGCGGCTGAAGCGGGGCAGGTTGCTGAGGAAACGGTCAAGACGCATCGCGACTCGCCGCTTCAAGGCCCGCGCATCGCGGGCAGAGGCATGCCTGTCCACGGACCTCTTCGGGTAGAGCTGCCAGTACCGCCGGGTCGATCTCGGCGGTAAAACACCAGCAGGCTTGATCCGCTGTGCGCGGATCAGCCAGGGTGCAGCGGTTACTGGCGCCGCAAACGGGGCAGATGCTCGTGTCGATGATGTGAGTGTCCATGTAGAGCGCCGCCTTTGAGTGCCGCCAATGCTAGCGCGCGGCCCTGCCTCGCGCCATGAGCATGTGATCCCGGGCAACGCGCCTACGGGGTAATCGGCGACTGGCCTTGCGGGGCGACGAAAGAGGGCGCGCGCCCCAGCATAGAACCCACGGCAGGACAGCGGCAATGCACCAGCAGGATGTTGTCGTAGTGAATGCCCTGCCGACTCAGTTCGCCGAACAGATCCTCCAGGGTCGGGCGGGTCATACCGAACCGGTTGCGCACGGTCAGCACATCCATGGGCGTTGCAGGGAGCAGGCTGGGCAGCGGCGGTTGATGACTGTTGCGCACGATCTGGCTGATGTCCCGATAACTTTCATAGTGTTCGCTCTGAAATTTCGCCAGGGTGTAATTCTTGATGCGCCCGGGCAGCGAGGTGCCGGCCATCAGCGTGTCCCGGGCGAACATGTCCGGAAAGGGCCCGACGCCGGGGCCGGGCACCGGCTGCGCAGTGTTCAGCAGGGCGTAGGGCCGCACCGACTGGCTGGCGATCCGGTGCAGCATCGGGTCGACCAGCTCGTGACCGTGGGGCGCGTAAGTTCGCAGTTCGGTGCCGTTGGGAATGGCCGTCGTGCGCGTCCATGGCAAGTAGTAGCCGTGGCTGCTGACGACCAGGGTGCGTGCCTGGGTCCGGTCCGATGTCCACAGCAGAAATTTGCGCCCCAGCTTCCACACTTGAACCGACGACGTGCCGAATTCGGCATTACCCGCCACGCTCCACGTCTTCATCAGGCCCGCTCCATTGAAGAACGGCTTGAGCAGCGTTTTGCGTGGGTGGGTCGCCCTGCGCAGCCAGTCGCCGAAATTGCGTGCCGGTAGCGCAGTCTTCACTCGACTCAGCCCTCGGCCCAGTGCTGTGGCAGGCGCTGCGAGTTTGCGGAACGCCTGAAAAAGTCGTGGCGTGGCCGGTGCCATGTGCAATAACCCCAAGGACAGAATGGCGAACATCACCTGGCGCCGTTCCTCCTGACGGTCGCCGGGGAGGTTGGCGGCCTGAATGCCCAGCGCAACGCTGGCCGCGCTGGCCGTCAGCGCCGCGATGGAGGCCGCCGGCAGCACGAGCGCCATGGGTGCCAATAACAGTTGCAGGCGATTGAGGTGTTGAATCCAGGCGCCGAGTGCCTGCTCGCGGTCGGTCACGATGCTGTCCTCGGCGTCGTACTGGCTGTTAAGACGCAGGCCCTCACAGATGAACGCCATGGGCGAGCCGGACACTTCCTGCTCGCACAGCTCACGCTGCCGGGCGGCATGGGTGTCCGGGCTGTAGAGCGGCTCGGTCCAGGGGCGCAGGATCGACACCGGTTCGGCCGGCACTCGGACCCCGCCCCACAGTTCGAGGATATAACCGAGCCTGGCGTGAAAACGGCGCGGCATGTAATTGAGCACGGTCTCGCGCCATGCAGGGTTGGCTGCAGCGGTAGTCAGGTGGTCGATGAGCTGCTGACGATCACTGAATGGTACGAACGGCGTGGACTGCCCGGCCTGATAAAGCACCCCGCCTTCCTGGTCGGGCGCGCTGATCATCAGCAAGCCCACGCAGGGAGGGCAGTGGGAGTTCAGTGGCAGTCCGCTGCTGACGTGAAAGCCCACAGCGCTCCAGCGGATCCGTTCTGCAACGAGAATCGGCGCCTCTGGCGCAGGCACCTGCTGGGCCTGCTCCACGGCATCGATCACCCTCTGGAAACTGTCCATGGAAAGATCGCCGCTCTTGAGGGCCAGCAGCGCCTGGCTGACGAAGGTCGACCAGAGCGAACGCTCGATGTCAGTGCGTTGCTGCCGCCAAAACTGATTGAGTCGATGCTGCATGAGTCCCAGAAAATCGACGCCCTGAATGTACGCCTCGACGCTGGCGGCGCTGATGTTCAATTCCGCCTCGGGCGACCAGGCCCCGTTTCCGCTCGGATCTGCGTAGACGACCCAGCGACCGCCTTCATCATCGTAGCCCTGGGGCTGAAGCGCCCTGAACCGGCTCAACAGTGCCTGACTCAGCGTGACGGGCGTTTCATCCGGCGCGACGATCACGTTCGCCGCTGCGATTCGCGGGTGGCCCCACGGCGTCCTTGACGTGCCGGGCAGGTAGCGGATGAATACACGCCGGGGGTCTGTGATCGGCGTGTGCGTTTGCTTCAACGGGACGGGCTTGAGTCGGGGGGACACCTGCCTGAGCCACTGGCCCATGAGCCGGTTTGCGAACCCGAGCGGGGTCGGGATTCGCGCCAGCAGCGGCTCATGGTGCTGCCAGTGATCGAGGGCGCTGACCAGTGCCAGTGCCGGCTCGATGGGCATGAGCGCCGCGTGGTCGTCGTCGATGAATGCGTCGGTTGATTCAACCGCATCGATGCCCGTCAGTCGCGCAGCGCAAAAGCGTTGCTGGGCGACACGCAGTTGAGTGAATACGTCGTCCGAAGGCGCCGCCAGCGTGAGGGTGATTTGCGTGCCATCGAGCGAAAGATTCAGCCGATGCCAGGCCGATGCGTTGATCGCCTCCAGCACCTTGTCCGCTTTCCAGGGCGCCTCATCGCTGATGTACTCATGGCACAGGGGCGCGCTGCCCAGCACGTGGACATAGCAATGCCCCGTGGTATTGGAGCGCAGATGGAAGATACCGGGGATGATCTCGCCTTTCAGCGCCACCCCGCGCACGACCGAGCGTGCCGGCGGTCCGGCCGACTGCAGGTCCTGAACACCAAGCGGGAAACGTGTGAGCCCCAGCGCATCAAGTGCCAGCGTATGGCCCTCGTTATCCATGCGCTTGCGCGAATGCAAACGGGTCACACCATCGAGAAACGCCAGCTCGGCGAGCCTCTTCCATGTGTCGCCGTGATGCTCCCAGAATTGACGTTGCACCTGCTCATATTCCAGTGTCCATCGGGCTTCGATGAGCAGCTCGAAAAACGCCGAGACGGTCAGGGTGGGCGTCGACGCCGACAGCGGGCGATCAGCCTCGGCGCAGCGTCGAAGGGCGAGGAGTCCGGGCGGATTCAGCGTCTCCCGGCCCAGCTCGCGTAACGTCAGGCGCAGCTCGAAACGCTCCCGACCGTCGGTTTCCACGGCCGGCTCCAGCGCGGTGCTAAAACTGACGTGCAGCTCATCAAGGTCAATGGGCGTGCCAAATCTGGCCTGTAGCGTTTCCTCCAGCCGCCGGTCCAGATGGCGGACGACCGAGGGCGGAAACGCCAGATCGAGTTGCCAGGCCTTCAACACCCAGACCGATCCGTACAACAACTCGGCGACCGGGCTGACGGCCTGGCGCATCAAGCGCTTGTGGTTAATCCCGTAAGCTTCGCTGGCGGACGCGGCGACGGGAACCGGGGATTCAGCCGGGCGCAAAGGTTCCGCGAACGGCGAAACGCTGAAATCCCCGCCATTGGGCAGGGTGTCGTTGGAAAGGAGATCAAGGCCGCTCGCGGAATCAGAGCTGCTGCGGTCGTTCATGAAAAATCGCGCCACGTGGAAAGATGCCCACTATGGCGCGATGCCGGGTGGCAATGGCGGTAACTATGTATCGCGTATGCCACCGCGTCTTATGCCTCTATGAAAGCTGCAAGCGTTAAGCCGCAAGCTGCAAGGAACATCAAGCGCCAATCAGCCGACGTCCAGCACGACCACCCGTTGCCCGGCGCGCACCGCCGAGCCAGGCTGCACGCGGACGTCGCTGACCACACCGGCGTGGGGCGCCAACAGCGGGATTTCCATTTTCATCGACTCCAGAATCACCAACGTCTCGCCTGCCTCGACCCGCTGGCCGACGCTGACCTGCACCTGCCAGAGATTACCGGCAATGTGGCTGTCGACGCTGGTCTGCCCGTCTTGCAGCGGCGCTTCTTCCGTGGATTCGGCCACCGCTTCGTCGCTCTCGAACGAGGCCTGCCCGTTGGCGATCCAGCGTTCGCGCTCGGCGTTGAACGCGCTCTGCTGCTGGTTGCGGAATGCCGCGATGCTCTGCGCTTCTTCGGCCAGGAAGGTTTGGTACTCCGTCAGATTGAGCGTGCTGTGCTCGATTTGCAGCGGGTACCGACCGAGGGGGAAATCGCGGCGGATGGTCAGCAGCTCGTCGGCGCTGACCGGATAAAAGCGAATCTGATCGAAAAACCGCAGCAGCCACGGTTTGCCATCGAACGCCGCCACCGCGCGATAGCGGTTCCACATCTGCAACGTGCGGCCCACGAACTGATAACCTCCCGGGCCTTCCATGCCGTAGACGCACATGTACGCGCCGCCGATGCCGACAGAGTTTTCAGCGGTCCAGGTGCGCGCCGGATTGTATTTGGTGGTGACCAGCCGATGCCGTGGGTCCAGCGGCGTGGCGACCGGCGCACCGAGGTAGACGTCGCCTAGCCCCATCACCAGGTAGCTGGCGTGGAAGACCGTGCGGTGCACTTCGTCGAGGTTTGGGAGGTCGTTGATGCGGCGGATGAATTCCAGGTTGCTCGGGCACCACGGCGCGTCCTTGCGCACGGTGGTCATGTACTTCTCGATGGCCAACTGGCAGGCCGGATCGTCCCAGGACAAGGGTAGATGAACGATGCGCGACGGCACCTCCAGATTCTTGCTGGCGCAGACGCCGTCCCACTCGCCGGCGACCACATCGAGCAGCGTTTTCAGCGGCAGTTGCTCAGGCTGGTAATGCACTTGCAGCGAACGAATGCCCGGCGTCAGGTCGATCACGCCGTTGAGCTGCTTGCTTTCCAGCGCCTGCATCAGCGCATGGCCGCGGAAGCGCAGCACCAGATCCAACTCCGGCGCGCCGATCTCCAGCAACAGATGGGTGTCGCCGGACAGGCGAGCAACGAGGCGGGTATCGTCTTTGCCGATGTCGAGCACAACCGGCGAAGTCAACGCTGCTCCCTGTGGCAACACAACAGGTGAGGTCAACGCTAAACCCTGTAGGAGCGAGCTTGCTCGCGAATGCGATGGCCCAGCCGCCACAGATCCATCGGATGTACCGGCCCCTTCGCGAGCAAGCTCACTCCTACACAGATCGGTGTTCAGTTTTAGCGAGCGGGCCGCGTCGAGACTGACCGGATAAAACCGCACCTTGTCCCCGGCCTTGAGCTGCCCGAGCTGCCACAAATCCGCCTCGATGATCGTCACCGGGCAGACAAAGCCGCCCAGGCTCGGCCCGTCCGGCCCTAGGATCACCGGCATGTCCCCGGTGAAATCCACCGCGCCGATGGCGTATGGATTGTCATGAATGTTCGACGGGTGCAGACCCGCTTCGCCGCCGTCGGCACGCACCCATTCCGGCTTCGGCCCGATCAGGCGCACGCCGGTGCGGCTGGAGTTGAAATGCACTTCCCAGTCGGTGGCGAAGAAGGTCTCGATGTAGCGCTCGGTGAAGTATTCCGGCGCGCCGTGGGGGCCGTAGATCACCCGAATGTCTCGTACCTCCGGCAGCGCGGCAATCAGGCTCGGATCAAGCCGTTCGCCTGCGCTGCGGTCAGACAAAGGCGCGATATGCAGCACGTCCCCCGCGCGCAATGCCCGTCCGCCGTGCCCGCCAAACTGGCCCAGGGTGAACGTGCTCTTGCTGCCCAGATAATCCGGCACGTCCAGCCCGCCCCGCACGCACAGATAACTGCGGGCACCGGCGCCCGCGATGGTGCCAAGCACCAAGGTCGATCCAGCAGAAACAAGCAACGATTGATTCATCGGCAGCGCTACGCCATCCAGCGTCAGCGGAATGACCGCGCCCGTCACGGCAATGACCGCATCAATGTTGAAGCGCAGCGTCGGCCCACTCATGGTGATTTCCAGTGCGGCGCAGCCCTCAGCGTTACCCACCAGAGCATTGCCCAGACGCAATGAGCGACTGTCCATCGGACCCGACGGCGGCACGCCCACTGCCCAGTAACCCAGGCGCCCCGGATAATCCTGAACGCTGGTCTGGGTGCCGCCGCTCAGGACCTCGAACGTGTCGGCGCGATAGGTCAGCCCCTCAAGGCACCGCGTCCACGGCTGGCCGCTGGCGAACGGCACGTCCGCGATGATCTGACGCAAGTAGTCGCGATTGGTCTCGATCCCATACAGCCGGGTTTTGCTCAGGGCCTGGGCCAGACCGTCACTGGCCGACGTCCTGTCCGGCGCCCAGCTGATGACCTTGGCGATCATCGGATCGAAAAACGGCGGAATCTCACACCCGGCCTCGACCCAGGTGTCGATGCGCAGGTGTTTGCCGTCGGCGGCGGGGAAGTGCACCGAGGTCAGCAGACCCGGGCTGGGCTGGAAATCCCGACCCGGATCTTCAGCGTACAAACGCGCCTGAATCGCATGGCCGACTGGCTGTAAAACCGCGCGCAATTCAACCAGCGGCGGCAGATCGCCGGCCGCCAGTTGAATCATCCAGCTCACCAGGTCCACGCCCCAGACTTGCTCGGTCACGCCATGCTCGACCTGCAAACGGGTGTTCACTTCCAGAAAATAAAACCGCTGATCATCGCTGTCGAAGACGAACTCCACGGTGCCGGCGCTGCGGTAGTTGACCGCTTTTGCCAGCTTGATCGCCGCAGCGCACAGCTCATCGGCCATGCCGGCGGGAAGGTTCGGCGCGGGGGTTTCTTCGAGGACTTTCTGATTGCGACGCTGCACCGAGCAGTCGCGCACGCCGAGGGCGATCACTTCGCCACGACCGTCGCCGAACACCTGCACCTCAAGATGACGAGCGCGCTGGATGTACTTCTCGATGAACACGCCGGCGTCGCTGAAGTTGTTCTGGCCCAGCCGCTTGACGGCCTCGAACGACTCGCTCAGTTCGCTGGCGCTGCGGCACACGCGCATGCCTATCCCGCCGCCGCCCGCCGTGCTTTTCAGCATCACCGGGTAGCCGATGGTTTCAGCAGCGGTCAAGGCGGCGTCCACGCTGTCCAGCAGTTCGGTGCCTTCGAGCATCGGCACGCCGTGTTGTTTGGCCAGCGCGCGGGCGGTGTGCTTGAGGCCGAAGACCCGCAGTTGCTCGGGTGTCGGGCCGACGAAGGCGATGCCGGCGTCTTCACAGGCCTGGGCAAAGGCCGCGTTTTCGGACAAAAAGCCGTAACCCGGATGAATCGCTTTGGCGCCGGTGGATTGGGCGATGGCGAGAATCTTGTCCACCGCCAGGTAGGTGCCGGCGGCGCCACCTTCGCCCAGGCTGTGCGCTTCATCGGCTTGCAGAATGTGCAGGCTGGCAGCGTCCGCTTCGGCGTACACCGCAACGCCGCCGACCTGCAGGTCGCGAAGGGTACGCAGGATGCGGCAGGCAATCGCGCCGCGGTTGGCAATCAGCAGTTTGTCGAACATGGCATAGACCCCGGGGATCGATAGCGATCAATCCCTCACTGGGTAGCGGGCCGTCCCGCTGTGGTACGCGTTGCACGAAGGCCGTCCTTCGCGCCGAAGCCTTAAACCTTTGAAGCGGTATTCAGCGGTCAGTCCCAGACGAGCAGTTCTGCCGGCGTTGGGTTGTAGCCGTTGCACGGGTTGTTCAGCTGTGGGCAGTTGGAAATCAGCACGATCACGTCCATCTCGGCGCGCAGTTCGACGTACTTCCCGGCGCCGGAAATGCCGTCCTCGAACGTCAGCCCACCGTCAGCCGTGACCGGCACGTTCATGAAGAAATTGATGTTCGGGCTGATGTCGCGTTTGCCCAGCCGACCGTCGTGGATGCAGGCGCGCAGGTAGCTGTCGCGGCAGCTGTGCATGTGCTTTTTATCCAGCGCATAACGCACGGTGTTGCTCTCTTGGGCGCAGGCGCCGCCGAGTGTGTCGTGGCGCCCGCAGGTGTCTTCGACGATGGTCAGCATCGGCTTGCCCAGGTTCGAATACAGGACGCTGCCTTTGCTCAGGTAAACGTTGTTCTGCCGACGCAACGTGCGTTGCACGTCATAGCGTTCGCGTGGGTTGGCGAGGCTGTAAAACAGCGTGTCGACCGCCTGATTGCCTTCGAGATCGAGCAAGCGCAGGGTCTGCCCGGCCTTGAGTTCGGTCAGGGAGGGCTCGCCGGCCGGGATGTGGGTGATGGAAACGGGGGCGTTTTTTTGTGCGGTGCTCATGGCAAGCCTCCTCAGGCGAACAGGCGATCGGTGTTGATGAAACCGCGCACATTTTCTTCGCGGGACGTGCGGCAGTGCTCGGCGACGCTGGGATCGGCCTTCATCCAGCTCAGCTGGACCGGCTGCGGCGCGTACTCGGGGTTGGGGTCCATCGGGTGTTGCAGGGCGGTCATCACGACCAGCGTGTCCATCGGCGCGTACAGCTCGATGCTGTCGCCCGCTTTTGAGTTGCCCGGGACGAAGGCCAGCGCGCCGTGATCGTCGACGTTGACCCGGCTGAACAGGTTCAGCGTCATCAACAGATCCGACAGGCCCAGGCCCCACTTGCCCATCTCCACCAGCAGGTTGTCGGCGCCGTTGCGGAAGAAGCCGTTGCGCAGTTCCTGATAGCGGCCCTGGCCGTATTTCTCGGTGACCTCTTCGGCGCACAGCACGCCGCCAATGCTGTCGCTCCAGCCGCAGGTGTCGGCGGTGATCGCCGCCAGCACGCGGCCCATGTCCGAATACAGACAATGGCCGCTGGTGAGCTTTGCGGTGTGTTGGCACTTGAGGCTGTCAGGCAGGTTCAGGCGCTCGGTTTTTTCGTGGGCGTTGAACATCGTCAGGCTCACGTTGGCGTTGCCGTTCAGGTCGGTCAGGCGCAGCAGTTCGCCCCGTTTGAGCAAAAACGAGAGGTGACCGCCGCCGGGCAGCAGCTCTTCGGCGAACACGGGAAACAGCGTGGTTGAATCAGTCATGGGCAATGTCCTTCAAGCCGTTTTCAGCGAATCAAGCGCCACGCGGGCGGCGCGGCGGTCGCTGTTCAGGGGAATGTCGTAAGTGATGCGCGCGCCATAGGCTCCGGGGGCGTGAGGGTCGATGCGGACCTTGTCGAACACCAGCAGCCGGGTGCCGAGGTTGAAGCCTTCGGACAGGTCGTGGGTGACCATGAACACCGTCAGCTTGGTTTCGCGCCATAGCTCCAGCAGCAGGGCATGCATGTCCTTGCGGATGCCGGGGTCGAGGGCGCCGAACGGCTCGTCCAGCAACAAAACCCTTGGCTTCATGATCAGCGCCTGGGCGATGGCCAGACGCTGTTGCATGCCACCCGACAGTTGAGTCGGGTACTTGTCCAGCGCGTGATCGAGGCCGACCTTGTGCAACAGCGCCGCCGCCTGCTCCCGGGCGTCACGCTTGGCGGCGCCGAACAGCCGCCCGAGCAACGCCGAGCGCGGCAATTCCAAGCCCAGGGCAACGTTGTCTAGCACCGACAAATGGGGGAACACCGAATAACGCTGAAAAACCACGCCCCGGGTCGAGTCAGGTTCTTTCGCCAGCGCCTTGCCGTCCAGCAGAATGGTGCCTTTGCTGGCGACTTCCTGGCCCAGCAGCAAGCGCAGGAACGTCGATTTGCCGCAGCCCGACGCGCCCACCAGCGTGCAGAACTCGCCTTCGGCAATGCTCAGGTTCAAGCCTTCTAGCACGACCTGATCGCCATATTGCTGCCAGACGTTTTTGACCGAAATGAAGCTCATGGGCGCGCCCCCTCGTACCACGGGAACGCCTTGCGCGTGAGGGCTTTCAGGCCCCAGTCCATCAGCCAGGCGAGGAGGGTGATCCACACCACGTAGGGCAGAATCATGTCCATCGCCAGATAGCGCCGCACCAGAAAGATCCGGTAACCCAACCCGTCGGTAGACGCGATGGCTTCGGCCGCGATCAGAAACAGCCACGCCGACCCCAGCACCAGCCGCAGCGAGATCAACAGGCGCGGCAGCAATTGCGGCAGCACCACCCGCAGGATCAGCGTCCAGGTCGAGGCGCCCAGGGTCTGCGCCTTGATCAGCAGTTCGACCGGAATCTCCCGGGCGCGCTGCTCCAGATCACGGGCCAGCACCGGCGTGATGCCGATGACGATGAGCATCACCTTCGACAGCTCGCCCAGACCGAAGACGATGAACAGGATCGGCAGAATCGCCAGCGGCGGCACCATCGACACCACGGTCAGTAACGGCGAGAGCGGCGCGCTGAACAACGGCACCACCCCCGACGCAATGCCCAGGCACAGCCCGACAATGGCGCTGATGGCCAGGCCGACCGCGAGGCGCTGCAGACTGGCGCCGGTGTCCTGCCAGAGCAGGTATTCGCCGGTGCGTTGGTCGGGCACGAACGCCACCCGTTTGATCGCATCGGTCATCTGCACGGCGCTGGGCAGCAGCTTGTCGTTGGGGTTTTCCGTCAGCCGCGTCGCCGAGCCCGTGAAATAGGCGAACAGCAACAGGGCGAACGGCAGGAGCACCAGGATCAGGCGACTGGCGCGATCCGGGCGGCGGTTAATCAAGCGCATGGCAAAGACCTTTGGTTTTTACAGCTTGCCGTCGGCAGCCATCTGCACGTAGCTCGGGTCGAAGTGCAGCTTGAGGTTGGCCTTGTCGCCTTCGGTCACGCTGTTGGCGAAGGTCATGCCGACCGCGCTGGCGTCTTTGGCGCCTTCGCCTAGCAGGCCGTGGTCGAAGGAGAAGTCAGCGACCTTGCGCATGGTCGTCGGCAGTTGCTTGCTGGTGGCGAACTCCAGCGCTTCTTTGGGCGTGGCGAACAGCTTGGTGGTGTCCAGTTGCGACTGGAAGCCAGCCAGATCAGTGCCCGACGCCTGGGCCATGTGCTCCAGCGCGGCTTTGGATTCGGCGGATTTTGCGTTCATCAGCGCCACCACTTCAAACCACGCGCCGGTCAGGGCTTTGCCCAGTGCCGGGTTGTCTTTCAGGGTCTGGGTGTTGACCACCATCATGTCCATGATCTCGCCGGGGATCTTGCTGGAGTCGAACACTTCAGTGACGCCGGGCTTGGCCTTGATCTCCGAGAGCATCGGGTTCCAGGTGGTGACGGCCTTGACCTCGCTGGTGTTGAAAGCGGCGGCGATGTCGGCGTCGGAGGTGTTGACGACTTTCAGGTCTTTTTCGGTCAGGTCCACCGAGTCCAGAGCGCGGGCGAGCAGGTAGTGGGACACCGACAGCTCGACCAGGTTGACGTCCATGCCCTTGAGGTCGGTGACTTTCTTGCCGTCGCCCTTGATGACGATGCCGTCGTTGCCGTTGGAGAAGTCGCTGACCACCAGCGCGGTGCTTTCAACGCCGCCGGCGGCCGGGATGGTGAGGGCGTCCATGTTGGTCATGGTGCAGCCGTCGAACTGGCCAGCGGTGTACTGGTTGATGGATTCGACATAGTCGTTGAGCTGGGTGACTTTGATGTGGATGCCGTACTTCTTGGCCCATTTGTCGACGATGCCTTGAGTCCCTGCGTATTCCCATGGCATCCAGCCGGCATAAATGGTCCAGCAGACGTCGAAATCTTTTTTCGGGGCGGCGGTGGCCGAGAGGCTCAATGCGGCAAAGACGCCCGCGGTGAGCAGGCTGAACAGACGGGACTTTTGCATGGGGTGTCTCCAGTAGCGAAAAGGGACGGTCAGGAGCACGGCGACACCACTGGTGTCCTGTCTCCCGGGCTTTTATCCCGCCGTGTAACCTCTACTGGAGGTCGCCAACTCTCGGACCAGCCACTCGCGAAACGCGAGCCGGAACCCTAGTCGGCTATTGCAAATTGTGGTGCCGCGAACCTGTAGTGACTCCTGCACATCCTCTTCCAAGCGAGAGTTGTGCCAAGTTGCGCAAACCCTTGTGGCGCCTGAGCTGGGCGGGCGGAGGTGGTTTGACGACGGGCGAGACGTGCACTAATGCAGGGCGCCGTCTGGCGCCTGGGGACCGCGGTGGGGCACTAGGTCTGCAATTCGCAGTCTCAGTTAACGTTCTCGGCAGTTTCGGGAACGCCGACCAGCGCCGCTGGTTCGAGCTCTACCGCGGTCCGGGAGGCCGCCATGTATCGACGATTGCTTACCGCTTTGATGACGTTGTCCCTGGCAGGTTGTTACGGAGGTTATTACGAATCAGAGAGCTACACGCAGCCGATCTATAGCAGTGGCTACAGCAGTGGTTACGTGTACGACAGTTATCGCCCGGTCGCTCCGGTGTATTCCGGAGGGGCGGTGTATTACTCCTCGCCGCGTTACTACTCGGCGCCCCGCTACTACGCGCCGCCACCCCGTTACTACGCGCCTCCACCGCGTTATTACGGGCCTGGATACGGCGGAGGTCGTCCCGGCTACGGCGGCCGCCCGGGTTATGGCGGCGGCAACTGGAATGGTGGAGGCGGCGGGTACCACGGAGGGGGTGGCTATAACGGTGGTGGCAACGGCTATCGCCCGCCACCCCAAGGCCCGAGACCCGGAGGCGGCAATGGCCCAGGGCCCGGCGGCGGTTGGCATGGCAATCCAGGCGGGGGCGGCGGGGGTGGCGGTGGTCCACGTCCAGGCCCCGGCGGATCTGGCGGCAATCACCGCGAAGACGGCGGTTTCGGTCGCGGCGGACACGGCGGGCCGGGTGGCGGCAATCGCTGAGTGATACAAGAACGGCGCTCCGACGAGCGCCGTTTTTTATGAGTTGTATGGATGACCCGAGCCACCAGCGTGGGCGCACATCCAAATGTCTGACTGGCTTCAGCGGGGAAGAGGCCAGTGTGGGCACCCTCACATTTGCGGTGTGGCACCTGACGTATTCCCGGCTAAAGCCGGTCCCACAATGAGATCTCCGCCAATCCCGCTGAATGCACGCGATTCGAATGTAGGACTGGCTTCAGCCGGGAAGAAGCCCGTCCATTCATCCTCACATTTGCGGTGTGGCACCTGACGTATTCCCGGCTAAAGCCAGTCCCACAGGAAGTACGCATTCCATTAGTGGGACCGGCTTTAGCCGGGAAGGCGCCCGTTTGAACACCGTCCATGCAGGCATGAATTCAAGCCTCAATACTCCGACAAATCCGCCAGCGGGTGCCGTCCTTCCCAGGCCTTCTCGAAATGCGCATCCACCACCGCCAGCGGAATCGTGACGATGTCCTGCCAGTGCCAGTGAGGCGTTTGATCCTTGTCGATCAGCCGCGCCCGCACGCCCTCGGCGAACTCGGGATGGCGGCAGCAATTAAGGGCCATGGCGTATTCCATCTGAAACACCTCGGCCAGCGACAAATGCCGCGCCCGCTCAATCTGCTCCCACACCAGATGCGCCGTCATCGGGCAACCATCGGTCAGCGTTTTCGCCGCCCTGGCCAATAACAAGTCATCAGCATTCAAATGATGTTTCAACGCATTCCAGGCGCTCGGTGCGTCGGCGACATCCAGCAGCTCATCGATCGTCTCGCGCCGAGGCAGCCATTGCGCGGCGGGCATCTGATCCACCGCTTCCAGTTGCAGCGCCCTGAACAGGCTGGTCAGTTGCACCTTGGTCTGCTCCTGCCAGTTGAGCTGCAGCAGCCGGTCGATCATCTCCTCTTGCTGATCGTCCAGCAGAAAACGATCCGCGAGACCAAGGTCCAGCGCGTCACGGCCGTTGATGTGCGCGCCGGTCAATCCAAGAAACAGCCCCAACTTGCCCGGCAGTCGCGACAGGAACCAACTGGCGCCGACGTCAGGAAACAGGCCGATGCTGATTTCCGGCATCGCCAGCCGGCTGCTCGGCGTCACGACACGAATGTTCGCCCCTTGCAGCAAACCCATCCCGCCGCCCAGCACATAGCCGTGGCCCCAGCAGATCAGCGGTTTGGGAAAAGTGTGCAGCGTGTAATCCAGCCGGTATTCCGCGGCGAAAAACTGAGCAGCCAGTGGCGGAACCGTGCCCGGCTGCCCACGCCCGGCCTCGACCAGCGCACGCACGTCGCCACCGGCGCAGAAGGCTTTTTCGCCATTGCCGCGCAGCAATACGCAGACGATTTGCGGGTCGCTGGCCCACTCATTAAGGCGGTCCTGCAGCGCCAGAATCATCGGCAGCGACAGGGCATTCAGGGATTTTTCCGCATCCAGCGTGGCGATGCCCAGGCGGGCGCCGTCCGTGGTGGTGAGCTCTTCAAATTGCAGATTCATCGTGACCTCTTGTCAGTGGTACGGGGATCTATCGAGAGTTGTGAGTCCCCGCGACGCCCGGAAGTTGCAAACCGGCGGCTGTGAACGAGTGTAGGAAGATCCGACGGCGCCGCGCTGGAAATAATCAGCCACAGTCCCTAAAGTTGCGCATTGTTTCTGCCGGATCACACCATGACAAACGACGACCGCATCAAACTGGAGGCCAGCTGGAAGCAGGCCCTGCGCGACGAGTTCGAAAAGCCTTACATGGGCGAGCTGCGCGAATTTCTGCGTCAGGAGCATGCGGCGGGCAAGGAAATCTATCCGCCGGGGCCGCTGATCTTCAATGCGCTGAACTCGACGCCGCTGGATAACGTGAAAGTGGTCATCCTCGGCCAAGATCCGTATCACGGCCCCAACCAAGCCCACGGCCTGTGCTTCTCGGTGCAGCCGGGCGTGCCGGCGCCGCCTTCGCTGGTCAACATCTACAAAGAGCTCAAGCGCGACCTGAACATTGACATCCCCAGTCACGGCTATCTGCAGTCGTGGGCGGAGCAGGGCGTGTTGATGCTCAACACCACGCTCACCGTCGAGCGCGCCAACGCCGCGTCCCATGCCGGCAAAGGCTGGCAGCATTTCACTGACAAGATCATCGAAACGGTGAGCGCTCATCAGCCGCACCTGGTATTCCTGCTGTGGGGCGCCCATGCCCAGAGCAAGAAAAAGCTCATCGATGCGTCCAAGCACCTGATCCTCACCGCCGTGCACCCGTCGCCGCTGTCGGCGTACAAGGGGTTTATCGGATGTGGGCATTTTGGTCTGGCGAACAAGTTTCTGGAGCAGAACGGCCTGGCGCCGATCGAGTGGCGATTGCCGGCTGTTGTCTAGCGCGGTATGACGTCAGAAGTTGGGGTACTCCTGACACCGGATCATTCCTGGACAGACGCAGACCTTGTGGGAATGACCGGGGTGGCGTTCCACCTTGCTCACGAAGACGGTATTTCAACCGCTGAAAATTTAGCGGATGTACTGACCTCTTCGCGAGCAAGCTCGCTCCCACATGTTGAGTGAGTCGTTAACCCAGCCGTCGATCCCAATACCGAAACAACGGCTCGGCCAGAAACAACACAAACAACAACCTCATCACCTGCATCGCCGTCACCAGCGGCACCGACAGTTGCAGCACCTCCGCCGTCAGGCTCATTTCGGCGATCCCGCCCGGCATCATCCCCAGCGTCAACGAGCGCAAATCCAGATGGGTCAGCGTGCTCAGCCCTAGTGCACACAACGCCGCGATGCTCATCGTCAGCGCCGTCCCCAGCAACGTGCGGCCGATGAACGACGGCGCACGGCGAAAGAACGCCCGGTTGAAGTGGCAACCCAGGCCGCTGCCGATCAGCCACTGCCCCAGCTGACTGCCGCCCTGGGGCAGGCCGATGTGCAAATCGAAACTGACGCTGATTACCGCGCTGATCAGCAACGGGCCGAATAGCCATGGATTGGGCTGTTTCAGACGCTCCCAGCCCCAGGCCACTAACGCGCCCAGCGGAAACAACAGCAGCAGCCACCGCCAATCCACCACCGTCGCGTGGGAAGGCGGGCCGCCATCGCCCATCAAATACTTGAAGATCGCCGGCACGCAGAGCACCACTGCCAGCACCCGCAGGCTTTGCCCGGCGGCGACGTTGCTGAGGATTGCGCCGTTCCGAGCGCCAAGGTTGACCATCTCGCCCGAACCGCCGGGCATGCTGGAAAAGAACGCCGTGGCGCGGTCCTCGCCGGTGCGCAGCATCAGCCACACGCCAACCACGCTGGAGACGCTGGTCACCAGTGCGCCAATGAAGATCAGGCCAAAATGCGAGAGGACTTGTTCGATGACCACGGGGGTGAAGTGCAGGCCGATGCCGATGCCGACCACCCATTGGCCGCATTTGCGGCCGCCGGGAATTTCAACCAACTGCCAGGGCGTGAGGCAGCGGACCAGGATGATCGCCAGTAACGAGCCGACCATCCAGGGCAATGGCCAGCCAACCTGACTGGCGAGAAATCCCCCCAGCAGGCCGACCAGCGGTGTGCCCCACCACGTGCTGAATGGCCGGTCAGACATCGGCCAGCGCGCGACGCTGCCTGGAGCGTTTGCGCCAGATACGGATCAGCGGGAACACCAGCATGAACGCCGTCACGACCCACATGCCCAGGGTGATCGGGCTCGACCACAGAATCTCCAGGCCGCCGTTGGAAATCGACAGCGCGCGACGCAGGTTCTGCTCCATCAGCCCGCCGAGGATGAACCCCAGCAGAATCGGCGACAGTGGGAAATCCAGCTTGCGCAGGATGTAGCCGAAGATGCCGATGCCGACCATCAGGAACAGGTCGAAGGTGGTGGCATGTACCGCGTAGACGCCGATCCCGGTGATGATCGCGATCACCGGCACCAGTGCCCAGTTCGGCACCGACAGGATGCGGGTGAAGATGCGGATCATCGGGATGTTGAGGATCACCAGCATGATGTTGGCGACGAACAACGACGCGATCAGGCCCCAGACGATGTCCGGTTGCTGCTGAAACAGCAGCGGCCCCGGCGTGATGTTGTACAGCGACAGGGCGCCGATCATCACCGCCGTGGTGCCCGAACCCGGCACGCCCAGCGTCAGCATCGGCACCAGCGCGCCGCAGGCCGTCGCGCCAATGGCGGTTTCCGGCGCTGCCAGACCGCGCATGTCGCCCTGTCCGAATTTGCCGCTTGCCCCGGCGATGCGTTTCTCGGACATGTAGGTCACGGCGCTGGCCAGCGTCGCGCCCGCACCCGGCAACACGCCCATGATGAAACCCATCAGACCGCAACGGATGTTCACCCAAAAGACCGAACTGGCCTCCTTGAAGTTGAACATCATGCGGCCGGTGGCTTTCACCGCTTCCTGGCCGCGATGGGTTTTCTCCAGCAACAACAGGATCTCACTGATTGAGAACAGACCCAGCACCAGCACGACGAACTGAATGCCGTCAGCCAGATGGATGTTGTCGCCGGTGAAGCGGTACACGCCACTGTTGGCGTCGATACCGATGCTCGACAGAAACAGCCCGATCAACGCAGCGACAAAGGTCTTCAGCGGTCGATCACCGGCCATGCCCCCCAGGCAGACGATCGCGAAAACCATCAGCACGAAGTACTCCGCAGGACCAAACGCAATCGCCCATTTCGCCAGCAGTGGCGCGAACATGACCATGCCGCAGGTGGCGATGAACGCGCCGATGAACGAACTCCATGCCGACAGCGACAACGCCACGCCGGCCATGCCCTGACGCGCCATCGGGTAGCCGTCCAGCGCGGTCATTACGGTCGATGCTTCGCCCGGAATGTTGAGCAGGATGGAGCTGATGCGGCCGCCGTATTCGCAGCCCAGGTACACCGCCGCCAACAGGATCAATGCTGACTCCGGCGGCAGGCCCAATGCGAAGGCGATCGGGATCAACAGCGCCACACCGTTGATCGGACCCAAGCCGGGGAGCAGGCCGACGACAGTGCCGATCAGCGTGCCGGACAGGGCGGTGATCAGGTTGTAAGGGGTCAGCGCGACGCCGAAGCCCTGGCCGAGATAGCCGAGAGTGTCCATATCAGTTCTCCATCACGTCGAGCAGACCGAGGGGCAGGGGCACATCCATCACTTTGTCGAACAGCACGTACAGCGCGATGCTCATGAAGGTGATGATCACGACACTCGGCAGCCAGCGGCCGCCGTACAGACGCGCCATGGGAATCCCGATCAGAATGCTGCTCAGCACAAAACCCAACGGCTCGAACAGCCCGGCGAACACCAGCAGCAGCACAGTGCAGATGCCGATCTTGATGAGTGTGGGACGGTCCAGCGCCGGCTCTTCCTCGGAATGCACGATCGGCGTCGGACGAATCGCTATGTACAGCAGCGAAATGCCCATCAGCGCCAGCATCAGCAGCGGAAAGGCGCGGGGGCCGACGGGTTCGTAGGAAAAGGGCGCCTGATAAGGCCAGGCCATCATTGCCAGGCCGATACAGACCAGCAGCAGCACGACGGCGAAAATGCGTTGTATCACCATGGAAAACTCCCGGATCACGCCACCGCACAGGCGGCGCAATCCTCAGCCAATCAAGTACGCTTCGATGGGGTCAGTCACTGAATCAGGCCGAATTCCTTGGCCAGCGTCTTGTACTCGGCGACGCGGGTTTTCACGTACTTGTCGAGCTCTTCGCCGGTCATGGCGAACGGGAACAGCTCACGCTGATCGCGCAGCTTGGCGAAGTCTTCCGAGGCCAGCAGCTTGTCGAACGCCGCTTTCCACCAGTTGTACTCCTCGTCCGACACCTTTGGCCCCAGATAGAAACCGCGCACCACCGGCCAGACGATGTCGTAGCCCTGTTCTTTGGCGGTCGGGATGTTCTTCATTTCCGGCTCGTCCAGACGTTCTTCGGAGAACACCGCCAGCAGGCGCATGTCGCCGCTGAGAATGTGCGGCATGGAGTCGGAAATGTCGGTGGAGCCCACTTGAATGTGCCCGCCGAGCAGGGCAGTGGCGATTTCACCGCCGCCTTCGAGGGCGACATAACGCAGTTCCCGTGGGTTGATGCCGGCGGCCTTGGCAATCAGCGCGGTCTGCATCCAATCCTGGCTGCCCACGGTACCGCCGGAGCCGATGACCACTTTGCCCGGGTCGGCCTTCAGTGCTTTAACGAGATCGTCGAGGTTCTTGTAGGGCGAATCGGCCTTGACCGCGATCGCGCCGTAGCTGGTGCCGACGGCGGCCAGCCAGCGCACGGCGTTCTCGTCAAAACGGCCGAACTTGCCCTGGGCTAGGTTCAACAGCGAGCCGCTGGACCAGGCCACCAGCGTGCCGGCGTCGGCCGGACGCTGAGCGACCACCGCGTTGTAGGCCACGGCGCCGACGCCGCCCGGCATGTAGGTGACGCGCATCGGTTTGGAGAGGATCTTCTCGTTGATCAGCGCGCTTTGCGCCAGTTTGCAGGTCAGGTCAAAGCCGCCACCGGGCGAGGCCGGCGCGATGCATTCAGGACGATTGGGCTCGGCGGCCCACAATTGGGTGGCCATCAGCATGCAGCTGGCGGCGACGCTGATATGGCGCAACGATAGGTTCATGGTCCGTCTCCAGAGGAGTTGTTGTTTTAATGGGGGCAGGCGGTCGTACGTTCGTCAGGCAGTCGTGTCACACCTTCGCAAAACTGCGGGCAGCCAACGTGCAGACGTGACGAAACACCGCGCAACAGGGCTGCGAGGTGAACAGAAAACATAATGGGATTCAGACGGCGCGAGGGCCGATGATTGCAGTGAGGGCATCACTGATAACTCCGATATTGTTCTTATTGTTGAAAACGCATCGAGGCGTTTTTCGTCACGACCCTGGCATCAGCAGCGTCACGCGGGACGCAATCGTGACAAGTCGTAACGGGATCCTAATCAGCGAAGCTTTCATCAACCTTTCAACTACCTTTCACGAAGCGCTCAGGCTGCGTTCGGCTGGACCGTTGCAGAGACGTTGCTCGTCAGCGCCGGAGTCATTCCTGCGCGCCGGGCCTTCACAGACGACGGCGCGCCTGTAAACTCCGCCCATAAAATGCTCACTGGGGAGAAATCGATGCGTGTCCTGCTCGTCGAAGATCATCTGCAACTGGCGGAAAGCGTCGCGCTGGCACTCAAGAGCAGCGGCCTGACCGTTGACGTTCTGCACGACGGCGTTGCAGCTGATCTGGCCCTGAGCAGCGAAGAATATGCCGTGGTGGTGCTTGATGTCGGCCTGCCGCGCATGGACGGTTTTGAGGTGCTGGCGCGTCTGCGGGCGCGGGGCAAGAACACCCCGGTGCTGATGCTGACCGCCCGCAGCGACGTGAAGGACAGGGTCCACGGCCTGAACCTCGGCGCCGACGACTACCTGGCCAAACCCTTCGAACTGTCCGAGCTGGAGGCGCGGGTCAAGGCGTTGTTGCGCCGCAGCGTACTCGGCGGCGAACGCCAGCAACGCTGTGGCGAACTGGTCTACGACCTCGATACCCGCCGCTTCACCCTCGGCGAAGAACTCCTGACGCTGACATCCCGCGAGCAGTCCGTGCTTGAATCGCTGATCGCTCGCCCCGGTCGGGTCATGAGCAAGGAGCAACTGGCAGCGCAGGTGTTTGGCCTGGACGAAGAGGCCAGCGCCGACGCCATCGAAATCTACGTGCACCGTCTGCGCAAGAAGCTCGACGGGCACCCGATTGCGATCGTCACGTTCCGGGGGCTGGGTTACCTGCTGGAAAGCCGGGATGCTTAATCCGTTTCCTTCAGCGGAAAACAGCCTGCGCTGGCGCTTGCTGTGGAACCTGGGTTTGCTGCTGGTGGTGCTGATGATCGCCAGCGGCATGAGCGCCTACTGGAACGGACGCGAAGCAGCAGACACCGCTTACGATCGCACCCTGCTGGCCTCGGCGCGGACCATCGCCGCCGGGCTGTCGGAGCGCGACGGCACCCTCAGCGCCGACGTACCCTACGTGGCCCTGGATACCTTCGCCTACGACAGCGCGGGCCGCATTTACTACCAGGTAAACGACATCAATCAGAAGCTCATTTCGGGCTACGAAAACATCCCCGCGCCGCCGCCGGGCACGCCGCGCACCGACGCTTATCCGGCCCTCGCCAAGTTCTACAGCGGCCGTTATCAAGGCCAGGACGTACGGGTGGTCAGCCTGCTCAAGGCCGTGAGCGAGCCGAACATGAACGGCATGGCTGAGATTCGCGTGGCGGAAACCGAAGAAGCCCGGGTGGACATGGCTCAGGCCTTGATGGCCGACACCTTGCTGCGTCTGGGCATGCTCGGCAGCGGCGCGTTGTTGCTGGTCTGGTTCACGGTCAGTGCCGCGTTGCGGCCCCTGGATCGCCTGCGCACGGCGGTGGAAGAACGCCAGCCTGACGATTTGCGTTCGCTGCCGCTGGTCGAAGTGCAGCACGAGCTGCGCCCGCTCGTCAGCTCCCTCAACCACTTCACCGAGCGGCTGCGCATGCAGTTCGAGCGCCAGGCGCAGTTCATCGCCGACGCGGCCCATGAATTGCGCACGCCGCTGGCGGCATTAAAAGCGCGACTGGAGCTGGGGCTGCGTGATCAGGAGCCCGCCGCGTGGCGCAACACCCTGGAAAGCGCCGCCTCCGGCACCGACAAACTGACCCATCTGGCCAATCAGTTGCTGTCGCTGGCACGCATTGAAAACGGCGCGCGGGCCATCGCGGAGGGCGGCGCGCAATTGCTCGACCTCAGCCAACTGGCGCGGGAACTGGGCATGGCTATGGCGCCGCTTGCCCACGCCAGGGGTGTGGCGTTGGCGCTGGAAGCCGACGAGCCGGTGTGGATGCGCGGCGAACCCACGTTGCTCAACGAGCTGCTGAGCAATCTGGTGGACAACGCCCTGGCCCACACCCCTGCGCGCGGCAACGTGATCTTGCGCGTCCATGCGCCGTGCACGCTGGAAGTCGAGGACGACGGCCCCGGCATTCCGGCTCACGAGCGCGACCGGGTGTTCGAGCGCTTCTATCGACGCAATCAGCAGAGCAAGGGTTCGGGCCTGGGGTTGGCCATTGTGGGTGAAATCTGCAGGGCACATCTGGCGCGCATCACCTTGCATGACGGCGCACAGCGGGGCCTGAAAGTGAGGGTGAGCTTTATGGTGCCGGAGTCGGGATTGGTGGGACTCGGCTGAGCGGGCCCATAAAAGCGATCAATACAGCAGCGTCATCGCCTGATTCATCTCGTTGATCAGCGCGCCGTCAGCCATGTTCAGGCCCAACCGCGACACGGCCGGCACTGACTGAAACTGCAGATTGGAGTACGGCGTGCCGTTCATCTCATGAATGTGAATCGTCGCCACCTGCACCAGATCCACGTAGTCGGCCTGATCGGAAACACGGCTGAAATTCTGAAACTGCCGGGGCACGATCGCCAGGCCTTCCGGGAAATCCCACGAGCGCAGCAGCCGCTCGCCAATGACTGGATGGATGCGTTCGATAACGTGATTGAGGCTGATCGGGTCGGCGAGCAACTCGTAGTTGTCTTCGGCGTAGGTCAGGATTGGCAGCACGCCAATGAGGTGAACGAGCCCGGCCAGGGTGGCTTGGTCAGCCTTTAAACGCGCACTGCGGTAACTGAGGACATTACACACCCCGGCCACCTGCATGCTGAGTTTCCAGATGTCGCGCATCTTGTTTTCAATGACATCGGACTTGGCGTGAAACATCTGCTCCACCACCAGCCCGATGGCCAGGTTACAGCTGTAGTTCACGCCCAGACGTCGAACCGCCGTCAGCACGTCGCTGACTTCAAAGTTCGGCCGCAGCAGTGGGCTGTTGACGACTTTAATCAGCCGGGCCGACAGCGCGGTGTCGCTGCCGATGACCTTGCTCAGCGCTGCAATGGAGATTTCCGAGTCTTCCGCCGCCAGGCGAATCCTCAGTGCAACTTCAGGGAGAGTTGGCAGAAACAGAGCATCCTTGTCGATCGCCTTGATCAGATCCCTCTGCACTTCGTCAGCCATGCTACTCATATTGGATCTCTGGACATTGCATTCCGGCCAGCGGCCGCCCACTCGAGGGGACGGCGCTGGTGACTACGCTGACGTCTCGCACATGCTTCAACCGGGTTCAACGCTGTGTTTCGAGCTTCGCGTCGAGGGTGTAGGGCAATTCGTTCAAGTGCAGGGCCTCGCCCTCTGCCCCACCAAGGTGGATCCGACCATCTTCCGCCGCATCCGCCTGCAAGACCGCCAGCACCTCGATCCCGACATCAGACCGGGCCGCGATCACAACGTTGCCTACCGCGCTTGAATGTACTGGCGAAAACAACGCAGCGCCGGGCTCGGGCAGCTCGTTGCCGGCCATAGTCAGGCGATACAGCCGGCGTTTCAGCTTGCCGAGGTACTGCATCCGCGCCACGATTTCCTGGCCGGTGTAACAACCTTTCTTGAAACTCACACCCCCCACGGCTTGCAGGTTGATCATCTGCGGAATGAATTCTTCACGGGTCTGCCCGAACACCTGGCCAATGCCGGCGCGGATCTGCCCCAGCAGCCAGTCGTTGAGCGGTGCTTCCGGGACGTGGGCGATCAGCCGGCTGCGCACATCATCGGCCTGCTCGGCACGTACCCACAATTCGGCGCGGGCCGGGGAGACGCGAATGGCAATGAGGTCATTGGCGCGGACGACCGAGTCTGTCTCCTGCGCCAGGTCGAGGCCGAGGCTGACGAGTGCGCCGTCGCCGTCCTGCAGGCCGAATCGCACCCAGGAGGCGCTTTCGTCGGTCAGTTTGGATTTGGAGAAGACGGCGTATTTTTTCAGGTCCAGCAATTGCGCTTCGATCAGCTCGCTGGCCATTGCCAGCAACACGCCGTCGCCTTCAAGCAGGATGCGAAAGCTGGACTGCATGCGGCCCTTTTGCGTGCAGCGCGCACCGAGGGTGGCCTTGGCTTCGCTGAGGTAATCGAGGTTGCAAGTCAGTTGGCCTTGCAGGAATTTGCCGGCATCCACGCCGCGAACGGCGAGCACACCTTCATGGGACAGGGGGCAGAAAAATGCTGGAGCGGCCATGAGTCATCGCAGGGTAGAAGTCTGGGGCACCATCATAGTGCCGCGTGTCGTTAATGGGTATACGCAAAAAGCTGCGACCAACTGCAAGTACGCCCCGGGACGATGCGCCTGTATACTCGCCGGCAAATTCGAGGAGCCCTCCATGGTCGAAGATGTTGAACTCAATCGCCTCTTTTGGCACAGCCGTCGCGGCATGCTCGAGCTGGACGTATTGCTGGTGCCATTCGTCAAAGAAGTCTACCCGACGCTCGATCAGGTCGATCGCGACCTCTACGTGCGCCTGCTGACCTGTGAAGATCAGGACATGTTTGGCTGGTTCATGCAGCGCGCGGAGTCGGAAGACCCGGAGCTGCAGCGCATGGTTCGGATGATTCTGGACCGTGTCCAGCCGAAGTGATCGTTTCGAATGCCGTTGGCAACCCTCCCGGGCGCTGCTGACGGCGTACCTCGTCACGCAAATCCTTGCGCTGGCGTCAATAGTCCTCCTTTCAATTCCCCTGTGGGCGAAAGCCATCGGCGTCCTGCTGTGCGCCTTGCACGCATCCCGCAGTCTTCGCCCATTCATTCTGCTCGATCAGCCGCAGTCGCTCACCGGGCTGCGGCGTGACAGCAGCGGTTGGGCGTTGTGGAGCGAGGCGGGCGGCTGGCAACCCGTGCAGCTACGCCCGGACAGCCTGGCGCTTCCTAAGGTGGTCGTGTTGCGCTTCAAGGTTGCGAAGGGCTCTTGGCTGAGCCGCTTGTGGGTTCGGAGTCTGTGCATCCCGGCAGACGCCATGGGGCCGGACAGCCACCGGCGCCTGCGTCTACGCCTGAAGTTCAGCCGGCGTAGGTGGGCGGCACCAGAATAGTGTCCAGCGCCTCGGGCAGCATGTCCGGGTAATCCAGCGTGTAGTGCAGCCCGCGGCTTTCCTTGCGCGCCATCGCCGACGCAATCATCAGTTCTGCCACCTGGGCCAGGTTGCGCAGCTCGATCAGATCGCGGCTGACCTTATAGTTGCTGTAGAACTCGTCGATCTCGTCCAGCAACAGCCGCACCCGATGCTGGGCGCGCTGCAGACGCTTGTTGGTGCGAACGATCCCCACGTAATCCCACATGAACCGTCGCAGCTCATCCCAGTTGTGGGCAATGATCACGTCTTCGTCGGAATCGGTCACCTGACTCGAGTCCCATGCCGGCAGATTTTGCGGCTGCGGGATTTGCTCGAGCTGAGTCACGATGTCCGCCGCAGCGGAGCGGGCGTAAACGAAGCATTCCAGCAGCGAGTTGCTGGCCATTCGATTGGCGCCGTGCAGGCCGGTGAAGCTGGTCTCGCCGATGGCGTAAAGGCCGGGCACATCGGTGCGGCCTTGCTGGTCAACCAGAACGCCGCCACAGGTGTAGTGCGCCGCCGGGACCACAGGAATCGGCTGACGCGTGATGTCGATGCCAAATGTCAGGCAACGCTCGTACACCGTCGGGAAGTGGCTCTTGATGAAGTCTTCGGACTTATGGCTGATGTCCAGAAACACGCAGTCGGCGCCCAGGCGTTTCATCTCGTGGTCAATGGCGCGGGCAACGATGTCCCGGGGCGCCAGTTCGGCGCGCGGGTCAAAACGCTGCATGAAGCGCTCGCCATTGGGCAGCTTCAGGTAAGCGCCTTCGCCGCGCAGGGCCTCGGTAATCAAAAAGCTTTTGGCTTGCGGGTGGTACAGGCAGGTAGGGTGGAACTGGTTGAACTCCAAGTTGCCCACGCGGCATCCCGAACGCCAGGCCATCGCGATGCCGTCGCCGCAAGCGCCATCGGGATTGCTGGTGTACAGGTAGACTTTCGCCGCGCCGCCGGACGCCAGAATGGTGAAGCGTGCGCTGTGGGTGTCGACCTCGCCCGTCGAGCGATCCAGTACATAGGCGCCCAGGCAACGCTGTCCTTCCAGGCCCAGCCGCGACTCGGTGATGAGGTCAACCGCCACGCGCTGTTCCAGCAGTTCGATATTCGGGCGTGCCTTGGCCTCGGTCAGCAACGTACGGAAGATCGCCGCGCCGGTTGCGTCCGCAGCGTGAATGATTCGACGGTGGCTGTGCCCGCCCTCGCGGGTGAGGTGAAACTCGAACCCGCCGTCCACAACGCTTGATGGGTCATCCCGGGTAAAGGGCACGCCAAGGTCGATCAGCCACTGAATGGCCTCGCGGCTGTGTTCGACGGTGAACCGGACTGCGTCCTCGTTGCACAGCCCGCCGCCTGCGTTCAGCGTGTCTTCGACGTGGGACTGAACGGTGTCGGCGTCATCCAGTACCGCCGCAACGCCGCCCTGGGCCCAGAAAGTCGAACCGTTCGCCAGATCGCCTTTGCTGAGGACCGCCACGTGCAGATGCCCGGGCAATGTCAGCGCAAGGCTCAAACCGGCTGCGCCGGAGCCTATTACCAATACGTCGTGCTGGAAATGCTGACTCATCTCTGCTTCCGGTATCTAAATGGCCACTAGTATAAGCAAGGGTGGAACGGCACAATGGCCGCGCTTTATGGCAACGGTGAATCACAGTGGGAGCGGAGTGTGCGCCACCCTGCGACGTCCTGCACCCCGTTTGATGGACGCGATCTTTCCTACAGCTTCATACGGATTGAGTCCTACAGCTGACGGGACGTGTGTCTTACACCCAATAATGGACGGTGGGAACTTTTCACGAACCCGCACGTTCAATAGTGGGTTGCCCATAAAGGAACAGCGTCGACGTTACGCAATGGCGGTTTTCAGCCAGTACGAACGCTTCTGACGACAAGATTATTTACGCAGCCGACCTGGTTCGAGCGGCGTTTTCCGTGCGGGCAGCAGACGCTCGCCGGAAACTTGCTTGAAGGGGGGAGAACTTTTGCTTAAAGCCCGAGTCTATGTTTGCAAGCCTGCGAAAGAGCCGATGCGATGCTCCTTTAAGCTTTATGAGGAGTGTTCATGCTAACCCAGGAAGAAGATCAGCAGCTGGTTGAACGCGTACAGCGCGGCGACAAGCGAGCCTTTGATCTGCTAGTGGTGAAATATCAGCACAAGATTCTTGGGTTGATCGTGAGATTCGTTCACGACACCCACGAAGCCCAGGACGTTGCGCAAGAGGCGTTCATCAAAGCCTATCGCGCACTTGGTAACTTCCGCGGTGACAGCGCGTTTTATACGTGGCTGTACCGTATCGCCATTAACACGGCGAAGAACTATCTGGTGTCGCGAGGTCGGCGGCCGCCGGATAGCGATGTCAGATCGGAAGACGCGGAGTTCTATGACGGCGATCACGGCCTCAAGGACATCGAGTCGCCAGAGCGGGCATTGCTGCGGGATGAGATCGAGGGCACCGTCCACCGAACCATCCAGCTACTGCCAGAAGATTTGCGTACAGCTTTAACGTTGCGTGAGTTCGACGGTCTGAGTTACGAAGACATTGCCAGCGTCATGCAATGTCCCGTTGGTACCGTGCGCTCTCGCATTTTCCGCGCTCGGGAAGCCATCGACAAAGCCTTGCAACCTCTGTTGCAGGAAACCTGAGACAGCGGCGATAGCCACAAGAGAGGAACCGCCATGAGTCGTGAAGCCCTGCAGGAATCGCTGTCCGCGGTGATGGATAACGAAGCGGACGAATTGGAACTGCGTCGCGTGCTTAGCGCTATTGAAGATGCGGACACACGAGCCACCTGGTCGCGTTATCAGATTGCCCGTGCAGCGATGCATAAAGAATTAGTGATGCCTCATCTGGATATTTCGGCCGCTGTTGCTGCCGGGATCGCTGGTGAAGTCAGCCCGCTGAAGGCCGGCCGCGGTACTTGGCGCACGCTGGGCCGTCTGGCCGTAGCCGCCTCGGTGACGGTTGCTGTGCTGGCCGGTGTACGTCTGTATAACCAGGACGAAATTGCAGGGGCGCAATTGGCTCAGCAATCCCAGCCGAGCAACGTCGCAATGCCGCAGGCCAAAGGGCCGGCAGTGTTGGCGGGCTATACCGAGGGCGAACAGTCCCCGGGCCCGATGGCAAGCGGTGTGTTGCAGAACCAGGCCGGCTGGCATGACCAGCGTCTGCCAGGTTATCTGCGTCAACATGCTCAGCAAGCTGCGATGAAAGGCGCTGAAGGCGCTCTGCCGTACTCTCGCGCTGCAAGCCTGGAAAACCGTTAAGGAGGATCATGCGCGCCATCCCTCTACTGCCGCTTCTGCTGGGTGGATGGCTGGTCCTTCCCGCTCATGCCGACGACGCGCAAGACCAGCTGAAACGTCTTGCGCAGGCTGAGCAGCAGCAAAGCTACACCGGCACATTCGTTTACGAGCGAAATGGCAGTTTCTCTACTCACCGAATCTGGCAGCGGGTCGCCGACGGCAAGGTTCGTGAGCATCTTCTGCAACTGGATGGCTCTCCTCAGGAAGTGCTGCGCGTCAATGGGGTAACCCAATGCGTCAGCGGTACCCTCGAAGAAGGGGTGTCCAGCGTTCCTGACTCTCCGGCCCGAGCGTTCGATGCTGCCAGGTTGTCATCCTGGTACGACATCAAATCGGCAGGCACTTCGCGTGTTGCTGGACGTCTCGCCAATGTCGTGACGCTGACTCCCCGGGATCAGCACCGTTACGGCATTGAACTGCACCTCGACAGTGAAACCGGCTTGCCCCTGAAGTCGTTGTTGCTCAGCGACAAGGGCCAGTTGCTCGAGCGTTTTCAGTTCACTGACCTCAATACCTCGCAGTCGCTGACCGATCAGATGCTCGCCGCCGGTGCTGACTGCAAGCCGGTCGAAGTGGTTAAAGCAAATACTGATGCGCCCAAGCAAAAGGTCGCGTGGCGGTCCGACTGGCTGCCGCCGGGTTTTGACTTGAGCAGCGCTGCGGCACGCAAGGACCCGGATTCCAAGAGTCTGGTAACGAGTCTGATGTATGACGATGGCCTGGCTCGATTCTCGGTATTCGTCGAGCCGGTCAGCGGTGCGGCCGTGACCGATATTCGTACTCAGCTGGGCCCGACCGTTGCTGTTTCCCGTCGCGTAACCACGCAGAAGGGTGATGCCATGGTGACTGTGGTGGGCGAGATCCCGATCGGGACGGCCGAGCGCATCGCGCTGTCCATGCGGGACGATGCTGCGGCTACGAGCAAAAACTGATTCTGCGCACCGGTGATGGCTACGATGAAAAAGGTTTCATTTGGTCGTTTCACGTTCCCAAGCCTTTAAATATGGGCTTCACTGGTACTGCTGAAATGTTTGGTGCGCTTTGTCGGTTGCAATCGGATGTGTTTTTTTCTATAGGTCACAGCTTCACAGCTGTGGCCTTTGTTGTTTCAGGGTCCAGGAAACTGGAGCAGATACAGGTGTCGCGGGAAGTCGCGACGCACAGATGCTTCGCGAGCCTGCGGGCTCGTACCGCTTAACCATGCTCGTTGTAAACGGGAGCCATATGTCGATACCACGCTTGAAACCTTACCTGGCCTGGATGGCCGCTGTGCTGATGCTCGGACAGGTCGTCACCGCTCAGGCCGAAGCCTTGCCGGACTTCACCTCTCTGGTGGAGCAGGCTTCCCCCGCAGTCGTCAACATCAGTACGCGGCAGAAGCTGCCGGACCGCGCGGTTGCCCAGGGTCAGATGCCTGATCTGGAAGGCCTGCCACCGATGCTGCGCGAATTCCTGGAGCGCAGCACGCCGCCAGGCTCCCGTGCGCCAGGAGGCGGCAAGGGTGATCGCCAGCGTGAGGCGCAGTCACTCGGCTCGGGCTTTATCATTTCCGCGGACGGTTTCATCCTGACCAACAACCACGTGATTGACGGTGCCGACGAAATCCTCGTGCGTCTTTCAGATCGCAGTGAGATGAAAGCCAAACTGATCGGCACCGATCCACGGACCGACGTGGCGGTTCTGAAAATCGATGGCAAGGACCTCCCAACCGTCAAGCTGGGTAACTCCGACAAGCTGAAAGTGGGTGAGTGGGTGCTGGCGATCGGTTCGCCGTTCGGCTTCGATCACTCGGTCACCAAAGGCATCGTCAGCGCCAAGGGCCGCAGCCTGCCGAATGACACTTATGTGCCGTTCATCCAGACCGACGTTGCGATCAACCCGGGTAACTCGGGCGGTCCGCTGTTCAACATGGCGGGTGAAGTGGTGGGGATCAACTCGCAGATCTTCACCCGTTCCGGTGGCTTCATGGGCCTGTCGTTCGCAATTCCGATCGACGTGGCGATGGACGTTGCCAACCAGCTCAAGGCCAGCGGCAAGGTCAACCGTGGCTGGCTGGGCGTTGTGATCCAGGAAGTGAACAAAGACCTGGCCGAATCCTTCGGTCTGGACAAGCCGGCCGGTGCGCTGGTGGCTCAAGTGCTTGAAGATGGCCCCGCCGCCAAAGGCGGTCTACAGGTTGGCGACGTGATCCTGAGCGCCAATGGCACCCCGATCGTGATGTCCGCAGACCTGCCTCACCTGATCGGCAATCTGAAGGACGGCAGCAAGGCCGAGCTTGAAGTGATTCGGGATGGCAAGCGTCAGAAGCTCACTGTGACCGTGGGTGCCTTGCCGGCCGAAGGCGAAGAGATGGGCGCAGCCGACACTGGTGTCGAACGCAGCAGCAACCGTCTGGGCGTTTCGGTCGTCGATCTGACCGCCGAGCAGATGAAGTCGCTGGACCTCAAAGGCGGCGTCGTCATCAAGGAAGTCCAGGACGGTCCGGCTTCGCTGATCGGCTTGCAGGCGGGTGACGTCATCACTCACCTGAACAACCAGGCGATCACTTCGTCGAAGCAGTTCACCGAAGTGGCCAAGGACCTGCCGAAGAATCGCTCTGTCTCCATGCGCGTACTGCGTCAGGGCCGTGCGACGTTCATCACGTTCAAGCTGGCGGAATAACCCGTCGGGCACGGCAAAAAGGAGCGGCCAGACCGCTCCTTTTTTTGTGTTCCCGCGGTGCATGGCGCGCAGGCTCTGCGCGTGAGCGTGACGCCTGATCGTTCCTTCAGGTACAATTCCCGGCTATTTTTGGCGGGCAGTCTGCCTGCGACCTTTTTCGAGTGTTGATCCGTGAGTGATTTGAGTCATATCCGCAATTTCTCCATCATCGCCCACATTGACCATGGCAAGTCGACGCTGGCTGACCGGTTCATCCAGATGTGCGGCGGCCTGACCGAGCGCGAAATGGAAGCTCAGGTCCTTGATTCCATGGACCTGGAGCGTGAGCGCGGGATTACGATCAAAGCCCACAGCGTCACCCTTTATTACAAGGCGAAGGACGGCATCACCTACCAGCTCAACTTCATCGACACCCCGGGACACGTTGACTTCACCTACGAAGTCAGCCGTTCGCTGGCGGCGTGTGAAGGCGCGCTGCTGGTGGTCGATGCCGGTCAGGGCGTCGAAGCCCAGTCCGTTGCCAACTGCTACACCGCGATCGAACAGGGCCTGGAAGTCATGCCGGTCCTGAACAAGATTGACCTGCCCCAGGCCGATCCGGACCGGGTCAAGGAAGAAATCGAAAAGATCATCGGCATTGATGCCACCGACGCCGTGGTATGTAGCGCCAAGACCGGCCTGGGTGTCGACGAAGTGCTTGAGCGTCTGGTCCACACCATTCCCGCGCCGACCGGCAACATCGAAGACCCGCTGCAAGCGCTGATCATCGACTCGTGGTTCGACAACTACCTGGGCGTTGTTTCCCTGGTGCGTGTGCGTCATGGCCGCGTCAAGAAGGGCGACAAAATCCTGGTCAAGTCGACCGGCAAGATGCACCTGGTTGACAGCGTGGGCGTGTTCAATCCCAAGCACAGCGCCACCGCCGATCTGAAAGCCGGTGAAGTGGGCTTCATCATTGCCGGCATCAAGGATATTCACGGCGCGCCAGTGGGCGACACCCTGACCCTGAGCACTACGCCGGACGTTCCGGTGCTGCCCGGCTTCAAGCGCATCCAGCCGCAGGTCTACGCCGGTCTGTTCCCGGTCAGCTCCGATGACTTCGAGGATTTCCGCGACGCGCTGCAGAAGCTGACGCTGAATGACTCGTCCCTCCAATATCTGCCGGAAAGCTCCGACGCGCTGGGGTTCGGCTTCCGCTGCGGCTTCCTCGGCATGCTGCACATGGAGATCATCCAGGAGCGCCTCGAGCGCGAGTACGACCTGGACCTGATCACCACCGCACCGACGGTAATCTTCGAGTTGCTGTTGAAGACCGGTGAAACCATTTACGTCGACAACCCGTCGAAATTGCCAGACCTGTCCACGATCGAGGACATGCGTGAGCCGATCGTGCGGGCGAACATTCTTGTGCCTCAAGAGCACCTGGGCAACGTCATTACGCTGTGTATCGAGAAGCGTGGCATTCAGCACGACATGCTGTTCCTCGGTACGCAGGTGCAAGTGACCTACGATTTGCCGATGAACGAAGTGGTTCTGGACTTCTTCGACCGTCTGAAGTCGACCAGCCGTGGCTATGCCTCGCTGGACTACCATTTCGATCGTTATCAGTCGGCCAATCTGGTTCGTCTGGACGTGATGATCAACGGCGACAAGGTCGACGCCCTGGCGCTGATCGTGCACCGTGACAACGCAGCCTACAAAGGCCGCGCGTTGACTGAAAAGATGAAAGAACTGATTCCTCGTCAGATGTTCGACGTGGCAATCCAGGCTGCGATTGGCGGCCAGATTATCGCGCGTACAACCGTCAAGGCGCTCAGAAAGAACGTACTGGCCAAATGTTACGGCGGCGACGTCAGCCGTAAGCGCAAGCTGCTCGAGAAGCAGAAGGCCGGTAAGAAACGCATGAAGCAGGTCGGCAACGTGGAAATTCCACAGGAAGCCTTCCTTGCAGTGCTCAGGTTGGAATAGTCAGGCCCTATGTCACTAAATTTCCCGCTGTTGCTGGTCGTCGCCGTGTTTGTCTGCGGTTTGCTGGCCCTGTTCGATCTGGTCATATTGGCGCCGCGTCGCCGCAACGCGATTGCGAACTATCAAGGCAGCGTGAGCCAGCCTGATGTCGCGGTCGTGGAGCGGTTGAACAAGGAGCCGTTTCTGGTCGAGTACGGCAAGTCGTTCTTTCCGGTGTTGTTCATCGTTCTGGTGCTGCGCTCGTTCTTGGTCGAGCCGTTCCAGATCCCTTCGGGCTCGATGAAGCCAACGCTGGACGTGGGCGATTTCATCCTGGTGAACAAGTTCTCGTACGGCATCCGCCTGCCGGTGATCGACCTCAAGGTCATCCCGGTCGGCGACCCGCAACGTGGCGACGTGATGGTGTTCCGCTACCCAAGCGACCCCAACGTCAACTACATCAAGCGCGTCGTCGGCCTGCCGGGGGATGTGATCCGCTACACCAACGACAAGCAGTTGTTCATCAACGGTCAGTTGGTGGCCAAGCAGTTGATCGGTTCGGAGCCGGGCACGCTGGGTAGCGCAGAACTCTACAACGAGAAGCTGGGCGAGGTGGAACACCAGATCCGTCAGGAAATGAGCCGCTACCGCGCGCCGCCTGACCATGAATGGACCGTTCCGGCCGCCCACTACTTCATGATGGGCGACAACCGCGACAACTCGAACGACAGCCGTTACTGGGATGACCCCAACATTCCCAAGGACGAGCTGGGCATGGTCCCCGACAAGAACATCGTCGGCAAGGCCTTCGCGGTCTGGATGAGCTGGCCTGAACCCAAACTCAGCCACTTTCCGAACTTCTCGCGAGTCGGTCTGATCAAGTAATCGATGCGGCGCTGCCACTGGCAGCGCCGTATGTCATTCAGGGCCATGTTGCGTGGCCGATCTCGCAGGTGACAGGGAAGGGCTACTCTTGAAAGCAACCATGACGTCTGCCGGTCCGCAAAAAGGCCTGTCGTTCATCGGCTGGCTGGTGTTGCTGGCGATTCTGGCCTTTGTCGGAAGTGCCGCCGCCAAGATCGTGCCGCACTACATGGACTACCTGTCGATGAAGAAAATCATCGAAAGTGCCGGCACTGATCGCACGGCAGACATCACCAACGCCGGTGACCTTAACGCCTACGTGGCCAAAGGCATGCTGGTTAATAACATTCGGGATTTGGATTTGAACAAGGCGTTAACTGTGACGACGGAGAACAACAGGTTCCTCGCCCATTTGAAGTATGAAAAACGTGAGCCACTGATCCAGAACATCGATCTGGTGGTCAAGTTCGACCACGAATTCAGCGTGGGTAAACCGTGAGCGTTTCATTAAGTCGCCTGGAGCGTCAGCTCGGCTATACCTTCAAGGATCAGGAACTGATGATCCTGGCCCTGACCCACCGCAGCTTTGCCGGACGCAACAACGAGCGTCTGGAATTCCTCGGTGATGCCATTCTCAACTTCGTCGCCGGCGAAGCGCTGTTCGAGCGTTTCCCCCAGGCGCGCGAAGGTCAGTTGTCCCGCCTGCGTGCCCGCCTCGTGAAAGGCGAGACCCTCGCGCTGCTGGCCCGTGGTTTCGATCTGGGTGAGTACCTGCGCCTGGGCTCGGGTGAGCTGAAGAGCGGCGGCTTTCGCCGCGAGTCGATTCTGGCCGACGCGCTGGAAGCCCTGATCGGTGCGATCTACCTCGACGCCGGCATGGACATGGCAAGGGATCGCGTGCTGGCCTGGCTGGCCAGCGAGTTCGAAACCCTGACGCTGGTCGACACCAACAAAGACCCGAAAACACGGCTGCAGGAATTCCTTCAGTCACGCGCCTGTGACCTGCCGCGCTATGAAGTGGTGGACATCCAGGGCGAGCCGCATTGCCGAATCTTTTTCGTCGAATGCGAGATCTCTTTATTGAATGAAAAAAGCCGGGGACAAGGTGTCAGCCGTCGCATCGCCGAACAGGTAGCAGCGGCCGCAGCCCTTATCGCCCTGGGTGTGGAGAATGGCAATGACTGATTCACCTGCAACACGCTGTGGCTATGTTGCCATTGTTGGCCGGCCAAACGTGGGCAAGTCGACACTGCTGAACCACATCCTCGGCCAGAAACTGGCGATTACGTCGCGCAAGCCGCAGACGACCCGGCACAACATGCTCGGGATCAAGACTGAAGGCGCCGTACAGGCGGTTTACGTCGATACGCCCGGCATGCACAAAAACAGCGACAAAGCGCTTAACCGTTACATGAACAAGACCGCTTCGGCAGCGTTGAAAGACGTCGACGTGGTGATCTTCGTGGTCGATCGCACCAAGTGGACCGAAGAAGACCAGATGGTCCTGGAGCGCGTGCAGTACGTGACCGGCCCGTTGATCGTGGCCTTGAACAAGACTGACCGCATCGAAGACAAGAGCGCGCTGATGCCGCATCTGTCCTGGCTGCAGGAGCAGCTGCCGAACGCACAGATCATCCCGATCTCGGCGCAGCAGGGGCATAACCTGGAAGCGCTGGAAAAGGTCATCGCCGATCATCTGCCGGAGAATGAGCATTTCTTCCCGGAAGATCAGATCACCGACCGCAGCAGCCGTTTTCTTGCAGCGGAACTGGTGCGCGAGAAGATCATGCGTCAGCTCGGCGCCGAGCTGCCGTATCAGATCACTGTCGAGATCGAACAATTCAAGCAGCAGGGCAAGACGCTGCACATCCACGCGCTGATTCTGGTCGAGCGCGACGGGCAGAAGAAAATCATCATTGGCGACAAGGGCGAGCGCATCAAGCGTATCGGCTCGGATGCGCGCCGCGACATGGAAGTGCTGTTCGACTCCAAGGTCATGCTCAACCTGTGGGTCAAGGTCAAAGGCGGCTGGTCTGATGACGAGCGCGCGTTGCGTTCGCTGGGTTACGGCGACTTGTAAGACGCCGATCGACACCGCTGCTCTGTGGGGAAATCCCACACTGCCGCGCAGCAGATCCAACCTTGTGGGAGTGAGCTTGCTCACGAAGACGGTATTTCAGCCGCTGACTATCCAGCGGATGGAGCCGGGTTTTCGTGAGTAACCTCACTCCCACAGTCGTTTAAGATTGCCCGTCCGGCCGCGTTCTTTCATCGAGATAGCCATGTCACAAACCCCTCCCGTCGGTCAGCTCGCCTATGTGCTGCACAGCCGTGCGTACCGCGAAAACAGCGCGCTGGTCGACTTCATTACCCCGCAGGGTCGCTTGCGTGCGGTGTTGCGCAGCGCACGGGGGAAGGCGGGGACGATGGCGCGGCCGTTTGTGCCGCTGGAAGTCGAGTTTCGCGGGCGGGGCGAGTTGAAGAATGTGGGGCGAATGGAAGGCGCTGGCGTCGCCACGTGGCTGGAAGGCGAGGCGCTGTTCAGCGGTCTTTATCTTAATGAGCTACTGATTCGCCTGCTGCCCGCCGAAGACCCGCACCCGGGCGTGTTCGAACATTACGCCGCGACGCTTGTGGCGTTGGCCGAGGGGCGTGCGCTGGAACCGTTGCTGCGCTCGTTCGAATGGCGGCTGCTGGACGATCTCGGTTACGGTTTTGCGCTGGACGCGGACGTCAACGGCGATCCACTGGCCAGCGACGGCCTGTACCGGCTTCAGGTGGATGCCGGCCTTGAGCGGGTTTATCTGTTTCAGCCGGGATTGTTTCAGGGCGCCGAATTGCAGGCGATGTCTGAAGCGGACTGGAGTTCGCCGGGGGCGCTGTCTGCGGCCAAGCGTCTGATGCGCCAGGCTTTGGCCGTGCATCTGGGCGGGCGCCCGTTGGTCAGCCGTGAATTGTTTCGCAAACTCTAGCGTCCGGCGGCACAAACCTAGAAAATCCTTCCTCGCGTGCGTAATCAGCCACCCATTGGCTGGCACCGCCACAGTAATCAGGAGAACCCCGTGACCCACAGCACTCGCATTCTGCTCGGCGTGAACATCGACCACGTTGCTACCTTGCGTCAGGCCCGCGGGACGCGCTATCCCGATCCGGTCAAGGCAGCGCTGGATGCTGAAGAAGCAGGCGCCGACGGCATCACCGTGCATTTGCGGGAGGACCGTCGGCATATTCAGGAGCGCGATGTGTTGCTGCTGAAAGACGTGCTGCAAACGCGCATGAACTTCGAGATGGGCGTCACCGAAGCGATGATGGCGTTTGCCGAGCGCATTCGGCCTGCGCATATCTGCCTGGTACCGGAAACCCGTCAGGAGCTGACCACCGAGGGCGGGCTGGATGTCGCCGGTCAGGAAGCGCGCATCAAGGCGGCGGTGGAGCGGTTGTCGGCCATCGGCAGCGAAGTCTCGTTGTTCATCGACGCCGATGAGCGCCAGATCGCAGCGTCGGCCCGGGTTGGCGCGCCGGCCATCGAACTGCACACAGGCCGTTATGCCGACGCTGAAACCCCGGCCGCTGTGGCCGAAGAACTCAAGCGCATTGCCGATGGTGTCGCCTTCGGTTTGGCCCAGGGCCTGATCGTCAACGCCGGCCATGGTTTGCACTATCACAACGTTGAAGCCGTCGCGGCGATCAAGGGCATCAACGAGCTGAACATCGGCCACGCGCTGGTGGCCCATGCTTTGTTTGTCGGCTTCAAGTCGGCAGTGTCGGAGATGAAGGCGCTGATTCTGGCAGCGGCGGGTTCTGCTCAGGACAAATGACAGATAGGGGATTGCGCACCGTCTTGACACTCCGCTTTCGTGCAGCAGACACAAACTTCGTGGGAGCGAGTTTGCTCGCGAAGAGGCCGGCACTCTCACTCACTATGTCGGCAGACAGAATGCCTTCGCGAGCAAGGTGGAGCGCCACCCCGGTCGCTCCCACGGGTGATTTGTCCGCACTGACATCTGCGGTGTTGTCATGCTCAATGAGCGCGCGCAATAGCGCTTTTGTCGGGTTACGGCTTGCGCCCCACGATCACCGCACGCCGCGGCGCCGGCAGGCCTTCTACGGTTTTGCTGTGGTCCGCCGGATCGAGGAAGTCGCTCAACGACTGAAAGCGCATCCAGTCGGTGCCGCGTTGTTCTTCCACCGTGGTGGTGCTGACGTCAACGCAGCGCACATCCACAAAGCCCGCGCGGCGCAGCCACAGTTCCAGCGCGGGCACTGACGGCAGAAACCACACGTTGCGCATCTGCGAGTAGCGGTCTTCCGGCACCAGCACCTGATTCGCGTCGCCTTCCACCACCATGGTTTCCAGCACCAGCTCTCCGCCTTTGACCAGGCAGTCCTTCAGCGCCAGAAGGTGATCGATGGGCGATTTGCGGTGATAGAGCACGCCCATGGAAAACACCGTGTCGAAACCTTCGAGCCGCGCCGGCAGATCTTCCAGGGTGAACGGCAGGTGCCACGCCGGCAGGTCCGGCAGATAGCGCTGCATGGCCTGGAACTGGCAAAAGAACAGCCAGTTGGGATCGACGCCAATCACGCTGTCGGCGCCTGCGCCCAGCATGCGCCACTGGTAATAGCCGTTGCCGCAGCCGACGTCTAGAACGCGCTTGCCTTTCAAATCAAGGTGCGGCGAGACCCGCGACCATTTCCAGTCCGAGCGCCATTCGGTGTCGACGTGCACGCCGAACACATCAAAAGGGCCTTTGCGCCACGGCGACAGCCCCATCAGCGCAGCGCGGGTCTGCTCGCGGGTGGCGTCATCGCAGTCGGCGTCGAGGATGAAATCGTCCTTGAGCTCGATGCGGCTTGGCGTGAGGTCAGGCAAGGCATTCAGCGCGCCTTGCCAGCGCTCCAGGTCGCCGTGACCCTTTTCCATCTTCGCGTCGAGTTGCGCCTGCAGGCCTTGGGCCCAGGCATACAGTGGCGTGCCCGCCAGACGGCGGACCAGGGGAGCGAGATCAATCATGGCAGGGCAATCAACGAGGCGAAATTAAGGCACTGGAACCAGGGCACGACTTTGCTGAATCCGGCAGCCAGCAAGCGTTCGCGGTGCTGCTCAAGGCTGTCGGGTTTCATCACGTTTTCGATGGCGCTGCGTTTCTGCGCGATCTCCAGTTCGCTGTAACCGTTGGCGCGTTTGAAGGCGACGTGCAGATCGGTGAGCAGCGCGTGCTCTTCGGTGTCATCAAAGCGCAGCTTCTCCGACACGATCAGCGCGCCGCCGGGCAGCAGCGACTGGCGGATACGCGTCAGCAGAGCGAGGCGTTGTTCCGGCGCGATGAATTGCAGGGTGAAGTTCAGCGCGACCACCGAGGCGGGCTGAAACTCGAGATTCAGGATATCGCCGTCGATGACCTCCACCGGCAACAACTCCTGATACATCGAGTCCTGAGCGTTGAGGTACTCGCGGCAGCGTTCGACCATGGCCGACGAGTTGTCGATGGCGATCACCCGGCAATCTTCAGTGCGCACATGCCGACGCAATGCCTGAGTGACGGCGCCCAGTGAACTGCCCAGGTCATAGAGCACGCTGTGGGGCTGGGCGAATTGCGCCGCGAGCACGCCGAGGTTTTCGACGATGGTCGGATAGCCCGGCACCGAGCGCTTGATCATGTCCGGGAACACCCGCACGACGTCTTCGTTGAAGGCGAAGTCGGGCACCTGGGGCAGCGGCTGGGCGAATAGGCGGTCGGGTTCTGGGCTCACGGCGATTCCGGGGTACGAAGCGAAAAGTGCGGCATTTTAGCCAATTCCGTCCCTCGGCTGGAACCTCATCTCATCGCTCGTGTGCCGACTTTGCCCCGCCGCTGAAAAAGCCGCGCCCGGTTACGGGGCGCGGCCAGGGCTCAAGCCATGTAATCAGTACTTCCAGCTCACCGACGCGGTGAAGTTGCGTGGATCCCCGAAGTTGCTCTGGTTGTAGCGCAGGCTCTGTTGGTATTTCTCGTTGGTGAGGTTGTTGAGGTTGAGCTGGGTGCTCCAGTGCTGATCGATGTCGTAGCGGGTCATCAGGCCGATGAGCGCGTAGGCGTCCTGGCGGGCGGCGGGCGAGTCGTCGTTCTGAGTCTTGCTCTGCCAGCTCAGGCTGCCGCCGACCTTGACCTTCGGCGCCATCGGCAACTGGTAGGTCATCGACGACGTCAAGGCGTGGCGCGGGATGAACTTGCGCGCACGGCTGTCGTTGTTGTCAGTGATATAGACGTAGGTGTACCCGCCGTTGACTTGCAGCCCCGGCGCCACTTCGCCCGACGCTTCCAGCTCCAGGCCGCTGCTGTCGTAGGACATCGCCTCGTAGACATAGCCGCCCAGGTTGGCATCATAGGTCGAACTGCCCGGCACGTTGTCTTGCTTGGCATGGAACACCGCTGCGCTGACGTTGAGCTTCTTGTCCAGCAACTGGCCCTTGATGCCCGCTTCATAGCTTTTGCCTTCAAGCGGATCGAGCACCCGGCCTTGACCGTCGAGGTAATACTGCGGATTGAAGACTTCGGTGTAACTGGCGTACAGCGCGTATTCGGGGGTCAGGTCGTAGACGATACCGGCATACGGCGTGACTTTGCCGTGAATGCGCACCTCGCGCGCGGAGCCGTAGTTTTCGCCATTGCTGTCCGCGCTGAGCATGCGGGCGCCGGTGATCACATGCAGATCGTCGGTCAGGCTGAAACGCGCGCCGGCGTAAACGCTCTTCTGGCGATCGGTGTAGTTCGAGGTCGCAGCGGGTAACGCAGCGACGTAATTCGGCTGCGGCAGGTAGCCATGCAGCGCATCTTCAAGGGTCACAGGCGAGTAGTTGAGGACGTCACCGTACTGCGAGGATTCGCGATTGCGCTGGCGTGCAGCGTTCGCCCCCAGCGTGAGTTGATGTTCCCGACCGCCGAGCATGAAGGGGCCGCTCAGCGAGTAATCGCCACTGAGTTCGAGGTTCTTGTCTTTGTACTTGGAGCCCAGTCCGGTGTAACCGGTGGGTGAAGTGCTGTCGCCGTACATGTAGAACATCTCGGTGTCTTCGCGGTGCTCGGCGCCGGCGACGGTCAGCTTCGACTTCCAGTCGTTGGCGAAGGTGTGTTCCCACTCGGCAAACGCACGTTGCGTGTGAACGTCCCAATGCACCCACGGCTGGGAAATATTGGAATGGGTGCTGCTGTAATGAATGGAGTTGCCATTGCCATCGACCAACGGCAGTGCGCCCCAGCTTGAGCCATTGGCGTTGGTTTTCTGGTCCTCGTAACCAAGGGTCAGCGTGTCGCTGTCGCTCAGGTCGAATGCCAGCAGACCGCTGAAGATGTTCTTCTCGCGGGAGTAGCGATCAAGGTATGAGTTGCCGTTTTCGTTGGCGTAGATGACCCGCCCCCGCACGTTGCCCGAGTCGGTCAGGGGGCCGGAGACGTCGATGTCCACCCGGCGTTTGTCCCAGGAACCGGCGGTCACGTCGATCTTTGCCTGGGGATCGTAAGTCGGGCGTTTGCGGATGAAGTTGACCGTGGCCGAGGGGTTGCCGGCCCCGGACATCAAGCCGTTGGCGCCGTGAACGATATCGACCTGTTCGTAGGGCGCCAGGTCGATATCGCCCACCAGCAACCCATTGGTCATCGGCATGGCCGTGCCGTCGTACTGGAAGTTGTTGATGTCGAAACCGCGCGCGGTGAAGTAAGTGCGGTCTGTTTCGACTTTCTGCACGTTGACGCCGGGGGTGCTGGTCAACACATCGCGGATGCTGTTGAGCTTGAAGTCATCCATTTGCTCGCGTTTGATGTTGGTCACACCCTGGGGCGTTTCCTGGTTGGTCAGGTCCAGCCGGGTGGTGGTGCTGCTGGGCTTGCCCTGGTAGCCCTGCGGGTTGCCGGTGTCGCCGTAGGTGGCGGTTGACGTCACGTCAGTGGCCGGCAGGCTGAGCGCTGTCTCTTCGGCATTCGCTGTGTTGAGCACGCTCAGGGCGATTAACGAAAGGGCCTTTGGGCAAAAGGGGATCGAGTGACGCATGGCGGGCAACGCTCCGGCGAATGTAACAAATGGTGATGGTTCTCAATTATCGGCAAGTTACAATTGAGAATCAATGTCATTTATTGCATTCGTCGGTGTTGGCTGCAACGCTGGCCATGATCGGGTGCCTTCCCCCAGCGTTAAAGCTTTCCCCCCGGCAGTCGAAACACCTTAATTCGCAACTCATTTCATTACTGGCACAGGGAACCGTGGCATGCATGCGTTCAAGGCGTTGTACGAGTCCATCGAAAGGCAGTTTTTCAATTCTTTGACCAAGAAGCTGTCGAGCCTGTTTCTGATGGTGGTGGTGAGCGCCGTGGTGTACTGGGTGGCCGTGAGCCTGCGCGCGGACATTCTTCTGCAGTTGCGCAGCGCGCAGTTGCCGGCGGAGACGCTAAGCATGATCGAGGGGAAACTCGATGTGCTGAGCAATGCCATCCTGGGCAGCACGCTGTTTACCCTGTGTCTGGTCAGCTTCATGGTCTGGTATTTCCGGCACTTGATCGTGCGGCCGGTGACCCAGATGAGCTTGGCGCTGGAAGGCATTGCCAACGGCGAGGGCGACCTGTCCAAGGACTTGCCGCTGCTAACCCACGATGAAATTCGCGTGCTGGCGAGTACCTGCAACCGGTTTCTGGCCAAACAGCGGGAGATCATCAGCAGCGTTCAGGCGTTGACCGTGCACATTGCCGTGGAGTCCGCGCGCTCGCTGAAAAACATCAGCGATTCCAGCGACAGCGCGACCCATCAGGCGCGCTTCGCCAAGGAAGTCATGGAGCAGAGCAACGACGCAGTGGGTCGGATTGCCGAGGTGTCCCGGCAGACTCAGGGCATTTCCGGGACCACCGCGCAGAACCTCAGCATGGCCCGCGACTCCTACACTGAACTGCTGGAAGTGACCGGCAATATCAGTGAGATTTCCAGCAGCCTGAATGAGTTCGGCACCCTGGTTTCGGCGCTGAACCAACGTTCGTCGAGCATCAAATCCATTGTCGGATTGATTCAACAAATCTCCTCCCAGACCAATCTTCTGGCGCTCAACGCGGCGATCGAGGCGGCGCGTGCAGGGGAGAGCGGGCGTGGTTTCGCGGTGGTTGCCGACGAAGTCCGGACCCTCGCCCAGAACGTCAGCCGCGCCACCGAGGACATTTCCCAGAACATCGACGCCATGTTGCTGGAAGTGAGCTCGACCCACGAGCAAACCACCCAGATCAGCCACAGCGCCCGGGAGACCCAGAAAGTGGTCGAGCGCGCGTCTGGGCATTTCGAGAGCATGATCGGCGACTTCGAATCCACCCACACGAAGCTTGAGGACATCGCCTCGCACATCCAGCAGTTTGCCGACAGCAACACCGGCATCAACGACCGCGTCACGCAGATTCATGCGGACAGCCAGTCCATCGACCAGCGCATGCAGCATTCGGCCACGGCCACCCGAGACCTGTCGGGCGTGGCGGAAAAGGTTCAGGCGCTGCTGGGCCGGTTTGTCCTCGGGCATGGCGCGCTGGACGCTGGCATTACCCGCGCCAGTCATTGCCGCGACCGGCTCCAGGTGCGTCTGGCCGTGCTGCAACGTGAGGGCTTCAACCTGTTCGATCAGAACTACAAATTGATTCCCGGGACTGATCCCAAGCAATACACGACCAGCTACACCGAGCGCTTCGCGCAGATCTGTCAGGAGGAGTGCGACGCGCTCACCAAAGGCACGCGGGGCGGTAAGGTCACCTTCATCGTCGACAGCAAGGGTTACTGCCCGGTGAACAACAGCTGGGTGTCGAAAAAACCTACGGGCGACCGAGCTATCGACCTACCGGTGTGCCGGAACAAGCGCATGTTCGCTGACCCCATCGGCCTGCGCGCAGCCGCTAACCAACAGCGCTTCCTGCTGCAAACCTACCTGCGCGACACCGGCGAAATCATGACCGAGATCGACGTGCCGTTCTTCTTCGAAGGCCGTCATTGGGGCAACTTGCGCATGGGCTTCGACGCTGCGCAATTACTGGCCGAGTGACAGAGGCTCACGCCAGTGCTCAGCGACTGATCAGCCCTTCGCCGGCAAGGATTTTCCTGCGCGAGCAGCCGTGGAATGAGCGGGCGATCAGTTCACCGTAATGACGCAATCGAAGGTGCGTGCTGGCGCCACTTCCGGCGCCCAGGGTTGTTGGTAGACCATCATCAGGTGACCCGTGCCCGGATTGGCGGCTCGGTAGCGCCAGACCGACTGACCGCCTTCACCGACCAAACCTACGTCTTTGGAGGCATTGAACACCTCGGGCCCCAGGCTGCTCAGGATGGACGGCGCAGGGTTTTGCATCAGCCAGCGGTGCCCGGTCGTGGGATTGCTGGGCAGCATCAGCATGAGGGTCTGGCCGGTTTTGAGAGAAAGGGGACAGTCTTGCTGATCGTCCAGGGAGACGATCTGTTTTGGCGCCTGGACGCAAGCGGCAAGCAGGCTGAGGCTGAACGGGACGAGCAAGCGGGCAGCGGTCATGAAGGCTCCGGTCATAGGCAACATGGGGGGAGCATAACCGAAGACGGGAGAGATGCTAATCAGGTGGGCCGCACAAGACGTGTGAGGGCGGCCAGGGTGGCGCCCCCACACGTTGAGGCGAGGTCAGTGCTTAAAACAATATCTTCGCCACATCCGCAAAGCGTTTGGCGAAGTGCGCGGTAATGCCTTCTTTCAGGTAATCCGGCAGTTCTTCGAAGTTGCCACGGTTGGCTTCCGGGAGGATCAGCTCGTAGATCTTCTGGCGCCGCGCCGCGATCACCTTCTCCCGCACGCCGCCAATCGGCAGTACGTGCCCGGTCAGGGTCAGTTCTCCGGTCATCGCCACGCCTTTTTTCGGCGCCTGGTTACGCGCCAGCGACAGCAGCGCGCTGGCCATGGTCACACCGGCACTTGGCCCGTCTTTCGGCGTCGCACCTTCCGGCACGTGAAGGTGAACGAAGGCTTCGTCGAAGAAGGTTTTGTCGCCGCCAAACTTCGCCAGATTGGAGCTGACGTAGCTGTAGGCGATTTCGGCAGACTCCTTCATCACGTCGCCCAGCTGGCCGGTGAGCTTGAAGCCGCGGTTGAGCGTATGGATGCGGGTCGCTTCGATTGGCAGTGTCGCGCCACCCATGCTGGTCCAGGCCAGGCCGGTAATCACGCCGGTGCCCGACAACACTTGCTCGTTGCGGAACACCGCCATGCCCAGCGAAGCTTCCAGCTCTTTCGGGCCGATCTTGACCACGGTGTCCGGGTTGTCCAGCAGCTTGACCACCGCCTTGCGCACCAGTTTGCCCAGCTGTTTTTCCAGCTGCCGCACACCGGCTTCCCGCGCATACCCTTCGATCACCGCGCGCAATGCACTGTCGCTGATCATCAGGCTGTTTTTCGACACGCCGGCCTTGGCCAGTTGCTTGGGCCACAGATGGCGCTTGGCGATGGCGAGCTTTTCTTCAGTGATATAGCCCGACAGGCGAATCACTTCCATCCGGTCCAGCAGCGGGCCGGGGATCGAGTCCAGGGTGTTCGCGGTGCAGATGAACAGCACCTTCGACAGGTCCAGACGCAGGTCGAGGTAGTGGTCGAGGAATTCGACGTTCTGCTCCGGGTCCAGGGTTTCCAGCAGCGCCGAGGCCGGGTCGCCCTGGAAGCTCTGGCCCATCTTGTCGATCTCGTCGAGCATGATCACCGGGTTCATCACTTCCACGTCTTTCAGCGCCTGCACCAGCTTGCCCGGTTGGGCGCCGATGTAGGTGCGACGATGGCCCTTGATCTCGGCCTCGTCGCGCATGCCACCAACGCTGAAACGGTAGAACGGCCGGCCCAGGGATTCCGCAATCGACTTGCCGACGCTGGTTTTACCCACGCCCGGCGGGCCGACCAGCAGCACGATGGAGCCGGAGATTTCGCCTTTGTAGGCGCCGACGGCGAGGAATTCGAGAATGCGGCTCTTGATGTCATCAAGGCCGGCGTGGTGCTGATCGAGCACCTTGCGCGCGTGTTTCAGGTCGAGCTTGTCGTCACCAAACACGCCCCACGGCACCGCGCTTGCCCAGTCCAGGTAGTTGCGCGTGACGGCGTATTCCGGTGAACCGGTTTCCAGCACCGACAGCTTGTTGATCTCTTCGTCGATGCGCTTGCGCGCCTGGGGCGGCAGGGTCTTGCCCACCAGACGCTCTTCGAACTGTTCGATGTCAGCGCTGCGGTCGTCCTTGGTCAGCCCCAGTTCCTGCTGGATGACCTTCAGCTGTTCCTTGAGGAAGAACTCACGCTGGTGCTCGCCGATCTTGCGGTTCACTTCCGCGGAGATTTCTTTCTGCAGGCGCGCGACTTCGACTTCCTTGCGCAGCATCGGCAGGACTTTTTCCATGCGCTTGAGCACGGGCACGCAATCGAGCACCTGCTGCAGCTCGACGCCCGTGGCGGAAGTCAGGGCCGCAGCGAAGTCGGTCAGCGGGGAAGGATCGTTGGGGCTGAAGCGATTGAGGTAGTTCTTCAACTCTTCGCTGTACAGCGGGTTGAGCGGCAGCAGTTCCTTGATCGCATTGATCAGCGCCATGCCGTAGGCCTTGACCTCATCGGTCGGCTCGTTGGGCTGGTGCGGGTATTCGACCTCCACCAGAAACGGCGGGCGATGGTGCTTGAGCCAGGTCTTGATGCGCACACGGCTCAGGCCCTGGGCGACGAACTGCAGCTTGCCGTTTTCACGGCTGGCGTGGTGCACCTTGACCAGCGTGCCGTACTCCGGCAACGCCTTGGTGTCGAAATGACGGGGGTCGTCGGGCGGGGTGTCCATGAAAAACAGCGCCAGCGAGTGGTGATCAGACTTGCTGACCAGCTCCAGCGTTTCGGCCCAGGGCTCTTCATTGACGATGACCGGCAGCACTTGCGCGGGGAAGAACGGACGGTTGTGGATCGGGATGATGTACACCTGATCCGGCAGGTTCTGGCCGGGCAGGGCGAGGCGCTTGTTGTCGGAGCCGAGGATTTCGTGCTCATGATCGTCGTCGGGGTGCGGCTGGTTGGCGTCGGACTGCTGGTCGCTCATGGGGCACCTGCATAAATGGAGATGAGCCTTAGATGGGGCGCAAGGCCTCAGGTTTCAATAGCGCCGGTCGATAGCAATGACTAAGCAGGCCGATTTAAAAGCATATGTGGCGTTGCGCCAGGCCGTGGCCTCCAATAGGTGATGGCCATGTGCTTTGCCGGAAGTCCGTCTGATATCGCCGACCTCCGATCCGTGGGCTACGCTGGAAATCATCGCCAAGTAGGCTCTCTTTGCGGGCCTCGCTGTCTGGAACATCTGTCATGCGCCGTGTTTTTATGTCGTTGTTGCTGGTTGTAACCGCTCTGTATGGCACCTTCGCCCATGCGGCCAGCCTGACCGCCGAGTTCGTCGATGGCCAGGGAAAGCCGCTTCCGGACGCGGTGCTCACCCTGCGCGGTGCTACTTTGCCGCCTGCGGGGTCGCTGAAAGCCGACATGGACCAGCGCGATGTGCAATTTGCCCCCCATGTGCTGGCGGTGCGCACCGGTACCCAAATCAGTTTTCCCAACAGCGATCAGATCCGCCATCAGGTGTATTCGTTCTCGACGCCCAAGCGTTTCGAACTGCGGTTGTATGGCGGCACACCGTCGGCCCCCGTGCTGTTCGACAAGCCGGGCGTGGTGGTGCTCGGCTGCAACGTACACGACAACATGCTCGGTTACGTGTACGTCACCGACGATGGCTGGTTCGGCGTCAGCAATGACAAAGGTGCGCTGACCCTGGATCAAGTGCCCGCCGGTCACTACACTGCCACCCTCTGGCACCCGCAGGCCCCCGACATGCTGCCGGTGTCCGGCGGCGAGATCGACATTCCGACCGGTGGCCTCAAGCAGCGGTTCAGCATCGCCGTACAGCCCAACGCCGAGAACACCCCCGCCGCGCCGCCCTCCAGTGCGTTCGGCGACGCCTTCCATAAAGCGGCCCACGAATGAAGGTGCGCATCAGCTTTCAGGCGCGGATTGCCGGCGTGTTGATCATGCTGCTGCTGATCGTGGTCTTCGCCGTGTTTATTGCGGTGAAAGCCGCCACCCAGGACGCTGTGCGCAAACAGGCCCAGGCGCAGCTCGAAGTCGGCACCCGGGTGTTTGAAGGCTTGCTGGAAATGCGCGGCAAGCGGCTGCGCGACGCCGTGCAGTTGTTGTCCACAGACTTCGGTTTCCGTGACGCCGTGGCATCCGCGGACTCGGCAACCATTCGTTCGGTGCTGCTCAACCACGGCGCCCGAATCAACGCCAATGACATGTTCCTGCTGGGCATGGACGGCACGGTGATGGCCAGCACCGTCGCGCAGATCCCAGAAGGTTCGCCGTTCCCGTACATCCAGGCGTTGCGTGACCTCAAGGGCAAGAATCAATCGATGCTGATCGTGCCGTTGCAGGGGCAGCCGCACTTGCTGGTCGAAAGCACCGTGCTCGCACCGCTGCCGATTGCCCGCGTGGTGATGGGTTTCAGCATGGACGGTGATCTGGCGCAGGAACTGCGCTCGTTGAGCGGTTTGCAGGTGTCATTTCTGTCGCTCGTGCAAAAGCAGCCGGGTCAGATGATCAGTACCCAGCCGGAGACGCTGTTTGACAGCCTGCGCAGCGTAATGATGAATCCGCCCACCAACGAGATGCAGATGACCGAGCACCACAGCCAGAGTTTTCTGAGCAAAACCCTGCGGCTGGGCAGCAACAGCGACAGCGAGGTCGTGGCCCTGCTGCAGAGCCCGCTGGATCAAGCCATGCAGGCATTCGCGCCGCTGGATAAGACGCTGTTCTGGATCACTGTCGTGGCGTTGGCGTGTTCGCTGGTCGGCGCGTTGTTACTGGCGCGCAGCCTGTCGCGGCCAGTGAATGCCCTGGCTCAGGCCGCCCGGCGTATTGGCGAAGGTGATTACGCAACGCCCGTGGTGCTGGATCGCCGAGACGAACTGGGCCTGCTCGCCAGCGCCATCAATTCGATGCAGAGCGGGATCGCCGAGCGTGAGCTGCAACTGGCTCACAATGCCCTGCATGATCCACTGACCGGGCTGCCCAACCGCGCGTTGGTGATGGAGCGCCTCGGCAGCGCGGTCGTTGCACAGCGACCGGTGGCCCTGCTTTATCTGGGCATCGATAACTTCCGCGCGATCAGCACCAACGTCGGTCTGGAGGGGGTTGAGCAACTGCTGCGGATCATCAGCGGACAACTGCAAGAGCCGCTGCGTCCCGGCGACACGGTGGCGCGGCTCTCCGACAACGAGTTTCTGCTGCTGGTGCAAAACGCCGAGACCGACAGCGCCGTCGCGGTGGCTGACCGGCTGCAGCGTTTACTGGTCAAGCCCCAGCGCATCGGCGAGCAAGACATCGCGATGGATGCCTGCATCGGCATCGCGGCCTATCCGGCCAATGGCGATTCGGCGACCGAGCTGCTCAGGCGTGCGTCCATTGCGCGGCAGGACGCGGCGCAGTTGCCGGGCCGTCTGCAAGTCTATGTGGACGGTCGCGATGTGGCTCACCTGCGCCAGATCAGTCTGATCCGCGACTTGCGCCAGGCCGCCCGCAACGGCGAGCTTTCACTGCATTACCAGCCGAAACTGGATATTCGCAACGGCCGGGTCACTCAGGCCGAGGCCTTGCTGCGCTGGCAGCACCCGCAATTCGGCTCGGTATCGCCCGCCGAGTTCATCCTGCTGGCGGAGCGCACCGGGAGCATTCAGATCCTCACCCACTGGGTCATCGAAGATGCGCTGCGCCAGCTCGCCGAGTGGGCGCAGCGCGGTCTCATTCTGCAGGTCTCGGTGAACATCTCGGCGGACGACCTGCTGGGCAACGATCTGGCTGACCGCGTTGCTGCGCTGCTCAAGCTCTACCGCGTGCCGGCTGAACAGTTGATTTTCGAGATCACCGAAAGCGCGATCATGCGCGAGCCCGAGCAGTCGTTGAAAGTGCTCAATCGCCTGCGTGATTTCGGCATCAGTCTGTCGGTGGATGATTTCGGCACCGGTTACTCCTCGCTGGCCCACCTCAAGCGGCTGCCGGTGCAGGAATTGAAGATCGATCAGTCCTTCGTGCGCGACCTGGATGAAACCAGCGAAGACGCCGTGATCGTGCGCTCGACCATCGAGATGAGCCACAACCTGGGCCTGAAGGTGGTCGCCGAAGGCGTCGAGTACGAACACAGCCTGCGCTTGCTGGAGCGCTGGCACTGCGACACCGCGCAGGGTTACCTGATCAGCCGGCCGCTGAATGCGATCGCCTTCGAAGCCTGGATCGCGCAGGCCCAGCTCCCACCCCGCATGACGATGCACTGATGGAACAGAGATTTATGGCACGAAGTCTTTCGATGTACGTAAACCCCGTGGTACTGGCCAGTGTGGTGGGAGCCTGCGCAGCGTGGGTTGCGCCAACGGCTGAAGCCGAACAGGGCCGGCTGATCGCCACCGGCGGCGCCAGCAGCATTGAAGGCGGCGCAGGCGGCGGGATCATTCCCTGGGCCATGCTCGCCGGGTATGACGAGCAGGGCGAGTGGGGCGGCAATGCTTTCACGACCCACGTCGACTTGCCGGACTACACCCTGGATGTGGTCGGCGCAGCGGCGTCCTATGGCAATCGCGTGGAGGTTTCCTACGCCCATCAACGTTTCGATCTGGGGTCACTGGTCAGCAAGTACAACCTTCCGGAGGACAACCTCACTCAGGATATCTTCGGCGTGAAGGTTCGCCTGTTTGGCGACCTGATCTACGATCAACTGCCGCAGGTCTCGGCAGGGCTGGAATACAAACACCAGAACGATTTCCTCATCCCCAGCCTGGTGGGCGCGAAGCGGGATTCGGATGTCGAGGGCTACGTCACGGCGAGCCGTCTGTTCATGGGCGCGGCCTTTGGCTACAACGTGGTGGTCAATGCCGGTTTGCGTTACAGCCGCGCCAACGAAACCGGTTTGATGGGCTTTGGCGGCGACCGCCGCGATACCCGCAGCGTACTGAAAGAGGGCGGCGCAGCCATCCTGTTCAACCCGCACTGGGCGATGGGCATGGACTACCGCGAGAAGCCCGACAACCTGTCGTTCGCCGGCGAAAGCGACTGGGCAGACTTCTTTGTTGGCTGGTTCCCCAACAAGCATGTTTCCGTGGTGCTGGCCTACGCGCATCTCGGTGAAATCGCCACGCTGGACAACCAGAACGGCACCTACCTTTCCGTGCAAGGGAGCTTTTGATGAAGCGGTCTTTGTGGCTGATCGTCGGGCTCAGTCTGTCGCTGCTGGTGGGGTGCGCCCAACAGCCGCCCAAGGACGACAGCCTTTATCAGGACCTGGGCCAGCGCGCCGGCATCCAGAAAATCGTCGAAGGCATGCTGCTGCACATCGCCCAGGATGACCGCATCTATAAATACTTCGCCAAGGTCGACATCGTCCGGGTGCGCGACAAGCTGGTGGAGAGATTCTGCGTCGAGGCAGGCGGGCCGTGCACGTACACGGGTGACTCTCTGGAAGAAGTGCACAAGGGCATGAAACTCAGCCGCAGCGATTTCAATGCGCTGGTCGAGGACCTCATCGATGCGATGAACGAGCAGCACATTCCGGTCACGACGCAGAACCGGTTCATTGCCCGGCTGGCGCCTCAGCGTGGGGAAGTGATCGAGAAGTAGGGATGTGTGCTTCGGGGCAAAGGGGACAGATTAATTTACGGTGAAGCGCTGTAAATAAATCAGTCCCTTTGATCTACAGCGCGCACAAAAAAGGCGGTCACCTCACGGGACCGCCTTTTCTGTTACTGCACGACGCTAATCAGTGAAACTGATCAATCCGGCAGTTTGTAGGCGATCACGTAATCGCCCTGTTTGGTGCCCAGCGAACCGTGACCGCCTGCAACGACCAGCACGTATTGCTTGCCGTCCTTGCCGGTGTAGGTCATCGGCGTGGTCTGGGCGCCTGCTGGCAGACGACCTTCCCACAACTGCTTGCCGTTACGGACATCGTAGGCGCGCAGGTACTGGTCCAGTGTGGCGCTGAGGAACGACACACCGCTGGCGGTGATGAACGTGCCGCCCAGGCTTGGAACGCCCATGGTCAGCGGGATCGGAACCGGCGAGCTGTCGCGCACGGTGCCGTTCTTGTGCTTCCAGATGGTCTGGTGGTTGGTCAGATCGACCGCCGCCACGTAACCCCATGCTGGCGCCTGGCAAGGCAGACCCATCGGCGACAACAGCGCTTCAAGGATCACACCGTACGGCGCGCCTTTGTTCGGCTGCACGCCTTCGGTTTCGCTCTTGCGACCCGGGCCGCCTTCAACTTCTGCTGCCGGTACCAGCTTGGAACGGAACGCCATGTAGCTCGGGTTGACGAAAGCAATCTGACGCACCGGATCGACCGAAATGCCGCCCCAGTCGAACACGCCGAAGTTACCCGGATACACCAACGTGCCTTGCAGCGACGGCGGGGTGAACGGGCCTTCATAACGCAGGGATTTGAAGTCGATCCGGCAGAGCATCTGATCAAACGGCGTCACGCCCCACATGTCGCGCTCTTTCAGCGGCGGCGGCATGAAGTTCAGGTCGGACTTCGGCTGGGTAGGCGACGTGTGATCGCCGGCAACCGCGCCCTGTGGAACAGGAATTTCGTTGATCGGCACGATGGGCTGACCGTTGCTGCGGTCCAGCACATAGATGCTGCCCTGCTTGGTGGAGGCCAGAACAGCAGGCTTCACGCCGTCAGCGGTTTTCATGTCCATGAGCGTTGGCTGACCGCCGACGTCCATGTCCCACAGATCGTGGTGGGTGAACTGGAAATGCCATTTCACGTGACCGGTGGCGATGTCCAGCGCGACCAGACCGGCGCTGAACTTCTCCGACGCCTCGGTGCGGTTGCCGCCCCACTGGTCAGGCATCTGGTTGCCCATTGGCAGGTAGAGCATGCCCAACTTTTCGTCGACGCTGAACATCGACCACATGTTGGGCGAGTTGCGGGTGTAGGTCTTGCCCTCGGCAATCGGCGTGGTGTCGTCCGGGTTGCCACTGTCCCAGTTCCAGACCAGACGGCCGGTGTGCACGTCGAACGCACGGATCACGCCCGAAGGCTCGTCGGTGGACACGTTGTCGGTGACGTGACCGCCAATGACCACGAGGTCTTTGGTTACGGCCGGTGGCGACGTCGAGTAGTAACCGCCCGGTGCGTACGTACCGATGTTGGCGCTCAGGTCGATCGAACCGTGATTGCCGAAGTCTTCACACATTTTGCCGGTGTCGGCGTTCAGGGCGATCAGACGGGTGTCGGCGGTCGGCAGGAAGATCCGACGCGGGCAGGCATTGGCTGCGCCAGCAACTGCCGGAGCGGCCGGGCTTTGCGCAGGGGCGGCAGCGTCGGTCGGCGCGGTGGCAGCATAGGCGGCGTCATCGTGATACGACACGCCACGACAGGTCATGTGCGCCCAACCCTTGAAGTTGGCTGCTTTGCCGCTGCTGATCTTCGGATCGAAGCGCCAGATTTCCTTGCCGGTGTCCGGGTCCAGTGCGATGACCTGGCTGTGCGGCGTGCAGACGTAGAGCATGCCGTTGACTTTCAGCGGGGTGTTTTCGGCCGTGGTTTCACCCGGATCGTTCGGACCCGGAATGTCGCCCGTGCGATAGGTCCACGCCGGGACCAGCTTGCTGACGTTGTCCGGGGTGATCTGCGACAGCGGCGAGTAGCGATCGCCGAAGGCCGTGCGACCGTAGGACTGCCAGTCGCCGTCAGGCATGGCCGGCGCGGCGCTGGTGGTGCCGGCGGTTTCGCGGTCCAGCTGGCCTTTGATTTCACCGGGGTGTGTGAACTGGCTGGCCAGCGCGGCGATGCCCGCGACAATCACGGCAGCGCCCAATGCGCGCGTACCGGTATCGCTGACCTGGCCACGCAGGACCGGACGACGGAACCATGGCAGCAGCATCACGATGCCCAGGGCAAACCAGAGTGCCAGACGCGGCACCAGCTGCCACCAATCCAGGCCCACTTCCCACAGCGCCCACACGGTACTGGCGAACAACACCAGTGCGTACAGGCCGAAGGCCGCGCTGCGACCCATCATCAGCAGGACGCCGGTGATGGCGAAGCCGATGCCGGCCAGCAGGTAGTAAAGCGACCCGCCCAGGGTCAGCAGTTTGATGCCCCCGACCAGCAAGGCCAGACCCATTATCAGAATCACCAGCCCGAGCAAGCTCGGAAGCAGGCGACCCTTACCGAAAGCACCCTCAGTGCTCATAAGTGTTGTACTCCGTAACGATGTGGTGGTTAACGCGTGTTGGCGTGAAGGCGGGGCGGCTAAGCCATGCCTTCAATGCCGATGCCTGGGTGCAGCCGGACGAGCGGGGCTGATCAGAACGAGGACTGGATTTTCAACCCCGCGACCAGTGCGTCATCGACCTGATTCACGCCGCCCGGATGACGGATGAATTGCAGGTTCGGGCGCACGGTCAGCCAGTTGGCGACGTGCACGCCGTAGTAGATTTCGGCGTTGTATTCAGTGTCCTGCACGGGCAGGAAAGCCGGGTCGTTGTAGTCCGAGACGCCTTCGGCCTGATTGCGCAGGTTGATGTTCTTGCGGTACGCCGGGTTGACGTGGATGCGGCTGATGCCGACGCCGATGTCATCCTCGGGGCGCGCATCAAACGGGCCTTTGTACGTCGCGCCGAGGGCAACGAAGTTGTCGATCATGTTGGTTTTCTTGTCGTGCAGCGTGCCGTTGGCGAACAGGCTCAGGCCGCGGCTGTTATCGCTGGCCTGGCTGGTGACTTGCTGGCGCAGGGTCAGCCACATGCCGTGTTTGCTGGACGACGAGGCGTAGTCATCGCCGCTCTGGGCGGCGTATCGACCGTTGCTGTCCTTGTAAACGTCGCTGCTGTCGGCGGTGCTGTAGTAGTAACCGGCGCGGTATTCGCCCGGCAGGCCGTTGACCTTCGGCGACCACACCACCTCGACGGGCAATACCGCGCCTTGGGTGCCACTGCCGCTGAGTTTGAAGGCGTTGTCGTTTTCCAGGTTTGACGGGTTCTGCTCGAACGCACCGACCTGCACGAACAGTTCGGGGTTCAGCTGGTATTTGACGCGCATCGCCCACTGGCTGATCGGCCAGTTGTACCAGATGCCGCCGCCCCAGTTGCCGACCTGCGAGCCGCACAGCGCCAGGTTCTGGAAGTCGCACGGGAAGGTGTTGAAGTCTTCGCCTTCATTGAACCGGCCGACTTTTACGCTGAGCGTCTGGTCGAGAAATTTCTGCTGGTACCAGAGGTCGGTCAGGCGCGTGACGTTGCCACGGCCCCAGACTTCCTGGGACGACGAAATGGTGCCGGTGCGCGGATCACCCACGCGGTCGTTGCTGATGTTGTCGCCGTTGCGATTGGTCAGGGTCAGCTGAAATTCGGCGTCGTGCCAGCCGAGGATTTTCTGCAGGTCCATGTGCGCGCCGAGGGCGAACTGGTCGCTGTAGCGGGTTGCCTTGTCATGGTTGTAGCCGCCGTGCAGGTTGGAGCCCACTTCCACGACTGAATCGAGCTTGAAGTCGTAACCCTGTTCGGAAAGCTCGCTGCGCTTGCCTCCCCAGTCACCCAGCATCCACGGCGACGTGCTGTCGAACGCCGGCGCGGCATGGGCGCAGGTCGCGAACCCCAGCGCCGCAAGGCTCAGCGCGCTGGCGTGACGAAGGGCTCGGGACGATTTGCAGGTCGGGGTGCAGGTCAGGCGTTTCAGATGACTGGGCATAGGGCGGGAGGTCTTTTTGAGTTATTCGAGAGCAAAAGGCGATGCCGCTCGCAACGCTTTGAAGGCGCATTGCAAGGTCTTAACAAATGACGAATTAACCGTTTCAGCGTTTAGGGCGGCGATGATAGGGCCCTAACGATTTTTTAAAAAGTCGAAATTGCGACATGGATCGTTGCGATTGGCGTAACAGTGGCGGGCAGGCAGGGCAGCGCTGTCCACTGTTCAACCCGCCTGTTAACGGTGCTGCGGGGAAGGGAGATTTGCCGCTGACCTTTGCAGGCAGCGCATGGATGAGTGTTTAGTCAGGGGCATCCAATCCGCAGGATTCTGCGACATGGCGGCTGACGCTTTCCCGGCTGAAGCCGGTCCCACTAAGAGCCTGCGCCGTGCCAGCGAGAATGGACTGAATGCACGCAATTCAATTGTGGGACCGGCTTTAGCCGGGAAGAGGCCGGTTGGGTCACCCGGAAATTTGCGGCGTGGCGAATGACGCTTTCCCGGCTGAAGCCGGTCCCACTAAAATCCTGAAAATCACCCAACCCTTCACACCCGCCGGTGCGTCCGCTAAGGTGCGCAGCTCGCGAAACTGTCCGATCCAATCAGCGTCCATAGGCCCGCCATGACCACACCCAACAACAACCCGCTGCACGGCGTGACGCTGGAGCAGATCCTCATCGCGCTGGTCGAGCATTACGAGTGGTCGGGGCTGGCTGAGCGGATCGACATTCGCTGCTTCAAGAGCGACCCGAGCATCAAGTCCAGCCTGACGTTTCTGCGCAAGACTCCTTGGGCGCGGGAGAAGGTCGAAGGGTTGTACATCAAGCTGGCGCGCACCAGGCGCCCGAGCTGACTTGCCGCCTGCCAAGGATTTGATCGAGATGCCCAGCCCCACGTTGCACCTGTCTCCAGGCGGGCGCTGCTTTGTCATCACGGCCGCCATGCTGGGCTGGTTCGGGCTCGCGGTGCAGCTGTACCTGATTCTCTGGGGGCGATGGATCGACCATGCCAGCCTCCTCGGCGGACTGGTGCGCTTCTGCAGCTTCTTCACCGTGGTGACTAACACGCTGGTGGCGGTGGCACTGAGCTGTGCGGTCATCGACCGGCACTCGGCGGGGTATCGGTTCTTCCGTTCCCCCGTTGTCTGCGCGGGCATCACCACCAGCATTATTCTGGTGAGCCTGGCCTACAACCTGCTGCTGCGCCATCTGTGGACGCCCGAGGGCTGGCAGTGGATCGCCGATGAATTGCTGCACGACGTCATGCCGCTGCTGTTCCTCGGCTACTGGTTATTCTTCGTGCCCAAAGGTCTGTTGAGACCTCGACATGTGCTGATCTGGACGCTGTATCCCGTTGTGTACTTCGGCTATTTGCTGCTGCGCGGGAATATCTTCGGCGACTATCTCTATCCATTCCTGGACATCGGCACGCTTGGAGTGGCCAAGGCGCTGACCAATGCGTTGGGCGTGCTGGCAGGTTTTGTGGTGATTGGGTCAGTCGTGTATGGGATAGACAGGATTTCGGGCCGCAGAGGGCAGTCGTAAACCTCAATCATGCTGAGACGCCCCGAATCTGGCGCGCCTGCAGCACTCAATTATTCCCGGCGACCTCAACCGCCTCATTCCTCGCCCGAACCGTCCGCGCGCCAGTAGCCTGCTGCCTTGACGGCCGCTTCGTCCAGCTTGAACTCATCCAGCAGCACGCGCCGCACTTTGCGTGACAGGGACGATTCGGTCGCTACCCAGGCGTACAAACTGCCTTGCGGCAGGGTCAGTTGGCGCGTGACTTCAAGCAGATCGTGCTCGCCACGCACCACCCAGATCACTTCAATCTTCGCATCGCTGGTCAGCGCCTGACGCTCCGCCGGGTTGTCGATTTCAACGACCACCAGCGCACGTCGACCGGCCGGCAATGCTTCCAGCCGACGACCGATGGCGGGGAGGGCGGTTTCGTCGCCGATCAGCAGATAGCTGTCGAACATGTCCGGCACGATCATCGAACCCCGAGGTCCGGCGATATTCAGCGTTTGCCCGGCTTGCGCCTGAGCCGCCCAGGTTGCCGCCGGACCGTCGCCATGCAGCACGAAATCGATGTCCAATTCGCCGGTCTGCGGGTCGTAACGACGCGGGGTGTAGTCGCGCATCGTCGGGCGCGGGCCTTCAGCGTTTTGCAGCGGCGCATCGCTGTCCAGCGCCGCCTGCTCTTCGAGCGTGGTGGCGAACAACAGTTTGACGTGGTCATCCGTGCCCAGACTGATGAACCCCGCAAGCTCCGGACCGTTCAGGGTGATGCGGCGCATGCGCGGGGTGATGTCGGTCACCCTCAACACTTGCAGCTTGCGACGTTTGATCTCGTGGCTGACGCGGTGAATTCCCTGGGGTGCATTCATTCCGGTTTCTCCGACGCAGGTTGTTGGCCGTCGACGATGGCTTTCGCGGTGTCGTTCAGCAGGTCGCGAACCCGCAGGATTTCCTCAGGGTTCCAGCGACCGTGGTGCATCTGCAAGGCATGACGCAGGTTGTGCACGGCCTCGTGGATTTCCGGCGGACGATCATGCCCACGCAACGAGCGCTTGCTGACCTCGATGCGCATTTTCACGCCATCCAGCGCGACGGCTTGTTCCGTCAGGAACTGCTGACCGGCCTCAGTGATGCCATAGCGCTTCTTGCCGCCGTCGGCATCGCCCTGAATCAACTCGCTCTCTTCCAGAAAGGTCAGCGTCGGGTAAATCACGCCCGGGCTCGGGCTGTAGGCGCCGTCGAACAGCGCTTCGATCTGGCGAATCAAGTCATACCCGTGGCACGGCTGATCGGCGATCAACGCCAGCAGCAGCAATTTCAGGTCGCCCGGGGCAAATACCCGAGGCCCACGGCCGCCGCGTTCACGGCCGGTACGTTTCTCGAAACCATCGCGGCCGTCGCCGTGTTCGCCGAAGTGAGGACGATGGTGGTGGGGGTGATCGTGTGAGTGGTCTTTCATTTTTTTCATCTCTTGGTACAAGTTAGATATACCTTAAGATATATCTTAAGTTTTCCGCAAGATGCGTTAAGACGAACGGTTGTCTCCCGGTTTTCAGGAGACGAACGCGATGACTTCAATGAAAAACCGGCTAAAGACGCGTTGTCACCTGCGTAGGAACGGGCGCCTTGCACTGCGTGAAAGTGCCCGGCTCCAGGTAGGGATTGAGAATCGGCGCCATGCCTTTGAGCACTTGCACCGGAAGGGCTGAGGTGAATTTGAAGCTCTCGGCGGCGCGGCCCGGGACGTACGCCGTCAGCGTGCCGTAATGGTTATCGCCGATGAAAAATACGAAGGTCGCGGTGCGATTGATGGCCTTGGACGCCAAGATTCGCCCGCCTGCGCCGATGCTTTCGATACGGTTGTCGCCCGTGCCGGTCTTGCCGCCCATGGCCAGCACGCTGCCATCCTGAGTTTTGAAACTGCCGGACACGCGCCTCGCCGTGCCGGCATCGACCACCTGGGAAAGCGCCTCGCGCATCGCGGCAGCGACCTCCGAGGGCAGCACCCGCTTGCCCAACTCGGGGTTGTTGATCAGTTGGGTTTCGTAAGGTGTTTGCGCGGCGAAGTGCAGGCTGTCGATGCGCAGCACCGGCAGCCGAATACCATCGTTCTGGAGAATGCCGATGAGTTCGGCGAGCGCGGCGGGTCGATCACCAGAACTGCCGATCGCGGTCGCCAGTGAAGGCACCAGATGATCGAACGGATAGCCCAGCCGCTGCCAGCGCTGATGAATATCGAGGAACGCTTCGATCTCCAGCATCGTGCGAATACGGCTGTCGCGCGCGCTCTTGTGCTGGCTCTTGAACAGCCAGCTGTAGACTTCCTGCCGCTCGAAACGGCTGGCCGCGACGGCGTCCTTGAACGTGGCGTCCGGGTTCTGCAGCAGATACCCCACCAGCCACAGATCCAGCGGGTGCACGCGGGCAACGTATCCCTGATCCGGCAGATCGAACTTGCCAGGGCCATAGGCGAAATAGAGTTCGTCCAGACGCTTTTCGGTCAGCGCCGTTTTGCCTTTTTCCCCGGCCATGTGCGCACGAACAAACGCATTGAACGCGCTCTGCGTGGCGTCCGGCAGCAGATAGCGGTGCACGGCGGCAAGCCGGCTCGCAGCGGGATGCACCCCGTCGAGAAAGGTGTCGAGCCGGTCCTGGGTGGATTTGTTTTTGTAGCGCTTCCAGAAGCGCAACATGAATGACTTGCCCTCGCGGTCGGCGAAATCGGCCAGGTATTCCTGCCGTCTCGGGTCGCTGTCGTCCTTGAGCAACACCGCGCTGTTGTTGGGACCCTGATAGGTGGTGTAGCGCACCAGATCGCGCATCAGGCGAATGAACGGCAGGTTGATCGACTCCCGCAACGCTTCGCGCAGGGTCGGATTACGGGCGTTGTCCTCCCGGCGAAAATTATTGAAATGATGCAGGCCGCCGCCGGTGAAAAAACTCTCCCCGGGGCTGGCCGAATACTGACGGTCGAGGGCAGCAGCGAGCATCTTCGACAGGTCGCGATCGGTGTTCTGAATCAGGTAATCCACGGCCCAGCGGCTGAGTAGGTCGGACTCCTCGACCGGGACTTTTTTCAGGGCGCTATTGGGCAGATCGGCGTACTTGTCGTGGAGCTCGGCAATGATCTGCAAGTAGGTGGTCAGCACGCGCATCTTGGCCGTGGAGCCCAGCTCCAGTTTGCTGCCCTCGTTGATGTCGAACGGCTGATCGATGCTGTCGGTCTGCACCCGCACCCGCGAGCCATCCGGGTCGCGCTCAAACAGCGTGAAGCTGTAACGCACCGCCTGGGTGCCGGTGGGTGTCAGTAGATGCTCGCCGATCAAGCCCATCTGACCGGCAAATTCGGGTTTGGCAAGGTCGCGCAAATACTGACCGACGCTGATCTGCAGGTCGTTCTGCAGCGTGCTGGTGGCCGACAGATCCAGGCGATCGAGGTCGTAAAGCGAACGGTTGAGCATGTTCGACAGCCGCGTGCGCGCGACAGTGATGCCTTTGTTGCTTTCAATCGGCTGCACGGTCGGCTGCTGCACCCAGTCGCGATAGGTCACGCTGGCCGCCAGTGCGGCGTCGGCCAACGGTTGATCGATGACATTGTTCTGTGCGAGCACGCGCAGATGGCTGTCAGTCAGATCCGCGAGCTCCTTGCGACCCTTCGCCAGAAAGTGTGAGGGCCTGCGTTGGGCGATCACCAACGACAGGACTTCGCGCAGCGCCAACCCTTTCGCCGCCAGGGTTTTATCGTCTTTGGCCGTCGAAGCCAGCAATTGATTGGTGCGGTCGAAGTCCGCGCCGTACCAGACCCGCAAACCTTCGGCCATGCCGTGGACTTCGCCATGACCAGGAACCGCCGACAGCGGCACGCTGTTGAGATAGTCACGCACCACTCGCTGCCGGGCTTCGAGGGTCTGCTGCCCCGGCTGATAGGCGCGAACGCTGGCGGACACCATCTGACGAATCTTCTCGCTGCCCGACAGCGTCAGGCCGTCCGGCGAGTGCCGGTACTTCTCCAATTGAGTCGCTAGCGTGCTGCCACCGGCCGATTGCCCCGGCAACCCCACCACCTTCGCCACTTGGGAAAGCGCCGCTTTGAAAAACCTTGGCCAGTCCACTGCCGGGTTGGCGAGCGGGCGCTGAGCGTCCAGCAAGTCGCGGTTTTCGATGAACAGCAGGCTGTTGACCAGCACGGGCGGGATGGCGGCGAAGGTCGGATACAGCTGCTGCGGGTAGGTGTACTGATACAGCGGCTCGGCGCGGCAGTCGGTAATGGTCAGGCCGGACTGAATCTTCTCCTGATACGGCACGAAGAAGCCGCGCTTGGCGTAGGCCATAAGATCGGGGGAGAAACGCGCCTGGGCGCTGATCAGGTAGTCACGCTTGAGCAAGCGCGGCAGGAATTCGCCGAGAGCGGAATAGCCCAGACGCTTGTCGAAAGGCCCGTCACCGGGATACACAATCGCGTCGCTGGGACCGGCTTCGACGCGGTAGCTCAGGCCTTGGGCCAGGTGACTGAACTCCTGGGCCTGCAAACGGGAGCTGCGCACTTCGGTCGAAACCACAAATCCCAGGATCACCGCTGCCGTCAGCACCGCCACCAGCAGAAACCGCCACACGTAACGCCGTGGGCGAGCATGGGCTGGCATTGATCCGTTCCCCTGACCGTCAGCCTTGACCGCAGCCTTCTTCGTATCGGAATGCCAAAAAGCGCCCATATCGTTGGCCCGGTCAAACCTGCACATCGCACTTGTTACAAGCGTAGACGCTGGTGGGCACGGAGGGGATTTTGTGCGCAGGGGCGTAAGATCTTTCCGATCTGCAACCTTGGTTCCGGATCGAGGTGGAGCTTATTTGACGAGCGGATGGAGACTCGGAACGGTACGAACCGTGGTGAGAGGCTGTCCGTCAGGCAGTGCGCGACAGCCCCATCAAACCTTCACCACCCGCGCCGCCTTCGGGCTGCCCAACCGCTTGTTCAACTCCAACCAGTTCGACAACAGCAGCATCAACCCCAGGCCAAGCAACGCGGTGATCACGCGCATTTGCCAGGCGTCGTCCGCCAGCGCGTTCGCCATGTCGGCCAGCGGGGCGAGTAGGACGCCGAGGCAGAAAATTTCCAGCGAATAGCGACCCATTCGGCAGGTCTGCTGGACAGGCCAGTTGTCGAGCCAGGTTACCGACGTCGGCAGCGTTTTTGCGACGACATACACCAGCGCAAGGAAATGCAGCAGGCGCACCGGAGACAGGTCTGTCTTGCTGATCGGGTAGATCAATTCAGTGAGCGCGGTAGGCAGGAGCGCGTCATGCACGTCAGGAAATTTCCACAGCACGGTGATGACGCCGGCCATCAGCAGGTAAGCCGCCGCTATGAGAAACAGCGGCTGTTGCCAAAGCGGCCGAGCAGGGGCGATTACGATTGGCGCCCGTTGGGTATGCAGGGCGAAGGCGCCGCCGAGCACGAAGATCAGCTGCCAGGCGACCGGATTGAAATACCAGTAACCGCCGCCTTCGTAGGCGCTCAGGTTCCAGCCGAGCAGCGGCACCATCATGTACAGCGCAATCGACAGGCCGATCGCCAGCGCTGCGTTGCGCAGCATGATAGGCAGGATTAGCGGCAACGCGCCCATCAGCAGGATGTACAGCGGCAGCGGGTCGGTGAGGTTGGGTTTGAAGCGCAACAACAGTTCATCGGCCAGCGCCTGCTGCGGGTTGCCGACGAAATACTCCAGGCCCATCTCACGCACCATGTCGCGGGTTTCGACGTGATTGTTGGCGACGAAAACGATGCCCATCAGCAGTGTCAGCAGGAAAATGTGTGCGACGTACAGCACCCATGTGCGCCGCAGGATACGCAGGCAAGCCACCACGTAACCGTCCCGTTGCGCCACGCGGCCATAAGCGAGTACGGCGGCGTAGCCGGCGAGAAACACGAACACTTCGGCGGCGTCGCTGAAACCAAAATTGCGCAGCGTCAGTTGCGCGAAAGGGTTGGCTGGCACGTGATCCCAAAAAATGAAAATCAGCGCTAGACCCCGAAAGAAGTCGATGCGATGGTCGCGTCCGTTCGTCATGACGGTGGCCTTGCAAAGGTGTTTAAAGAAGAGGGGCCAGTGGCGGCCGTGGTTCCTTGCCGTCAGCAGGGTCTGATCGGCGGCGCGCAGGGTGGCGGGTTTGCGGGGTAAAAGCAAAGGGTGGATGTTGCAGGATGTCTCGATTTGAGACGCTTCACACAGCGAGACAGACCCTTCTTGGCTGGCACCGTCGCGATTGCTTCAATCAGGCAAGCCAGTGCTGCGACTCAAGCACTCTGCGCTTGCAGAAAAATCGAAAACAGCTCGGATTGCGATTTGATGCCAAGTTTGCTGTACATGTGCTTTTTATGGACGCGCACGGTTTCCGCAGAGATGGCGAGCTTGCGGGCGATTTCCTTGCTCGAACAGCCGCTGAGCATCAGTCGTCCGACGTCCAGCTCCCGCGCGGTCAACTGCGCGCCACGGCTGTGCTGAGCCGATGCTTCGAGCTGTTTGCGCCAGTTGCTCATCGGCAACGGCGTATCGAGCAGCTCTTGGTCGGTTGCCGCAGCTTCAATTTCGAAGGGCAGACGCTGGCGTAACAGGGCGATGACCCACGGCTGGATCATCGACAGCAGGGCAATCTGATCGGCGCTGAATCGTTGGGTTGATCCCAGGGACAGGCACAGGGTGCGGTCCTGGTCGATCTGGCAATTGAACTGAATTTCATCGGCGACGACGTTCAGCCGAAAGTAGCGCTGGTAATACTCCGTGAGTTCGAAATGCTCGGGCGCGACTTCGGCAAGGCGGAACAGGCCGCTTTGCGAGCGCTCGCGGCTGGCGACGTAGAAGGGGTCGAGCAGGTACAGGCCTTTGAGGTAATCCTGAAACAGCTGGTCGGGGCTGCCATCTTCAGCCGGGCTCTCGGCGAACACCTGCGGGCGCTGCCCGGAGCTGAATTGCAGCGCGACCCAGCTATCGAAACTGACGTACTGATCAAGCAGCCGCACCAGTTGGGCCCAGAAATTGGGGCGGTCCAGCGCTTCAATCAACTGCCCGACCGAGCGATGCCAGGCCATGTCCTGAAGTGCGATTGTCATCCTCTACCCCTATTGGGTTACTACAGCTGCGTAATTCCCCGTAACACTTACTGATGCGCATACTGCCCGCAGAGCCAATCATCAGGCCAGCATTTTGTGCCTGACCGGCCCGCGACCTTATAAGGAGAACCCATGAAGGTGGAACTCGCCCAATTGACGGGCCAGGACAACGACACCGTCCACAATCTCAAGCGCGCGCTGAATGCCATTGCCGCATGCGCTGACGACACTGCGCTGATCGTGTTCCCGGAAACGCACCTGATGGGCTTCCCCTCCAGCGAGACCGTTGCCCGGGTTTCCGAAGCGCTGGACGGCCCCAGTGTCACCGCCATTCGTGAGGCGGCGCGGGCGCGCGGCGTCTCCGTCGTGATCGGCATGGCCGAAAATGACAACGGCGCGTTCTTCAACACCACGTTGCTCATTACCCCCGAAGGCATCGCCCTGCGTTACCGCAAAACGCATTTGTGGGCGTCCGATCGCGGCGTGTTCAGCGCGGGCGATCGATACGCCACCTGTCAGTGGAACGGGCTGCGGGTCGGCCTGTTGATCTGCTACGACATCGAGTTCCCGGAGTCGGCCCGCGCGCTGGCCCAACTTGGCGTTGATCTGATCATCGTCACCAACGGCAACATGGACCCCTACGGTCCGACCCACCGCACCGCAATCATGGCCCGCGCTCAGGAAAATCAGGCGTTCGCGCTCATGGTCAATCGCGTCGGCGAAGGCGAGGGCGGGCTGGTATTCGCGGGCGGCAGCGCACTGGTTGACCCATTCGGGGCTTTGTTGCACGAGGCGGGTCGGGAAGACACGCAACTCACCGTCGAACTCGACCTTCGGCAGCTTCAGGCTGCGCGTCGCGATTACCGCTACCTGGATGACCAGCGCCTGCGACTGCCGGGCGAAGTCATCGAACATGCCAACGGCGTGCGCGAGCTGATCATTCCCTGAAGCGTCAGAAGAGACATCCCTAACAAGCCTAATAAGAAGAATGAACCCTCACTGCTGCGTCGATCGCGGCAGTGGGTGCACGCCCTCCAACTAAAAAATACGCCTTTGTTCTGCCGCACTTTTCTCTGCCATAAAACCTATAAATTTCGGAGTAGTCGCTCATGGCTCGTTTGCAACGCACCCTTTCATTAGGGTCGGTGGTGCTGTTCGGCATCGCCTACATGACCCCCATCATTGTGCTCGGCACCTTTGGTATCCTCGCGCAAACCACCGGGGGCATGGTCCCCGCGTCGTACCTGGCCGCTCTGGTTGCCATGTTTTTCACGGCCATGAGTTACGGCCGCATGGCGGCTGCGTTTCCGGTGGCCGGCTCTGCCTACAGCTACGTGCGCAAAGCCATCAGCCCCAAGCTGGGGTTTATTGCCGGCTGGGCGGTGCTGCTGGATTACCTGTTCTTGCCCATGGCGATCTGGCTGATCGGTGCCGCTTATCTGGGCTCTGCGTTCCCGTCTGTGCCACAGCCAGTGTGGGTGCTGACGTTCATCGTCGTGACCAGCCTGATCAACATCGTGGGCCTCAAGCTCGCCAATACCATCAACGCCTTGCTGATGATCGTGCAGTTCCTGGTGCTCGCCGCCTTCGTGGCGCTTTGCATCCATTACATCGGCGGCGATGCCAGCAAACCGTTGTGGACGCTGTCGCCCTTCCTGAACGGTGACATGCAGATGCCGTTGATCATGAGCGGAGCGGCGATTGCCTGTTATTCCTTCCTGGGCTTCGACGCCGTCAGCACCCTGACCGAAGAAACCCGCGATCCGCGTCGCACCATTCCCCGGGCGATCATGCTCATCACGCTGATCGGCGGGTTGATCTTTGTCGGCGTGTCGTACTTTGTGCAGCTTGCCCATCCCTCGGCTCAGTTCGAAAACGTCGACTCGGCCGCCTATGAAATCGCGCGCAATATCGGCGGCGACGTGTTTGTGACGATCTTCCTCATTGGCCTTATCGTCGGGCAGTTCGCGTCAGGGCTTTCCGCCCAGGCCAGCGGCTCGCGCCTGCTCTATGCGATGGGCCGCGACGGGGTGTTGCCCAAGTCGTTCTTTGCCAGCCTGAGCGAACGATTCGGCACGCCGGTCAACAGTATTCTGTTGTGCGCGGTGGTGGCCTTGCTGGCGCTGAAACTGGACGTCACCACGTCCACCTCGTTCATCAACTTCGGCGCGTTTCTGGCGTTCAGTCTGGTCAACCTGTCGGTCATTTTTCACTACTGGATTGCGGGCGAGAAACGCGGGCCCCGCGAGCTGCTGCTGTTCCTGATCTGCCCACTGATTGGCCTGATTGCCGATCTTTGGCTGATGATCAGCCTGGACAAACTGGCGATCATGCTCGGTCTGGCCTGGCTGGCCATCGGCTGTGTGTACCTGGCATGGCTGACCGGCGGATTCCGTCGTCAGCCGCCGGAAATGGATTTTCAAGAAGCGGCCTAGTGACACGGCGGGCGATGCAGCGCGGGCGCCACCCACAGGAGCCCTTTTTGTGCGAGCAGATCCTGAACGCAACCCTGGATTACTGAGCTTCTGGCATCAGCATCGGCTTGCGGTCCAGCGTCTCGCTGACCATTCGATAGATGTCTTCTTTGCCGTCGTCATTGCAGCAGCGGATCTCGTGGAGCACTTCGCGCTCTTTGGGAGATAGCCCGATGTAGTTCCACTCGCACGCCTGGCGCATGAACACGTCGTGGTCGTTGACCGGCATGACGTCGTCAGCGGCTTCGTGAAAAGCCTCCACGATCGTGCCGATCAGGCTGACGAGTTGCTCGGCGTCAGGCTTGCCGTCGGTTGCCTGGACCAGACGCTGCAGATGATTCAACGCGCTGCGGGCGTCAATCAGCTTCATGTGTGCGGGGACGCTCATTTCGTATCGATCGATCAGGTGCATGGCACCACCTCCTGGTGTTGTTGTTCATTCCGTTCCCGTTGAGGACCGGGCTGGGTCGTCAGGGCGCGAACGTTAGCGGCAGGGGAGGCGCCGGAAAAGCCGAAAGTTGTAACGGTTACAAAATCGTTTCCGATTGAACTTTGCTGAATTGATACTGTATAACGTATTACATGATTGCTTACATTCTGGAGAAAGACGATGAAAGCCGACATCCATCCCGACTACCGCCAAGTGCTGTTCCACGACACCGCTGCCGATGTGTTTTTTCTGATCGGCTCCACGGTTGACACCGACCGCACGCACACCCACACCGATGGCAACTCCTACCCTTACGTTGCCCTCGACGTGTCCAGCGCGTCGCATCCCATGTACACCGGCCAACAGCGCAAGACCACCACCGAAGGCCGTATCGCCGGCTTCAACAAGCGCTTCGCCACCTTCGGCTCCGGCGCCAAGAAAGAGGAATGACAGCAGCACCTCCCGCGCTCCGGGCATCGCCAGTCGATCACCCGGGCGCGGGATTTTTTTTGCCGTTTTTTCACTGTATTCCGTCTTGCAGGCCACCTTGGCACTGGACTATCGGGCCAAATTGCTTTTAGCTCTGCGGCCTGAAATTCAGGAGCATCCCCCTTTGAAAAAGTCAGTCGCCATCGTTTTCGGTGGGCAATCCTCCGAGCATGAAGTGTCGTTGCAGTCGGCGCGCAACGTGATCAACGCGATTGATCGCACCAACTTCTCCATCACCCTTATCGGCGTCGACAAGCAGGGCCATTGGCTGCGCTTCGACGAGCAGGATTACCTGCAGAACCCCACCGATCCTGCGCACATCAAACTCAGTGAATCCGGCCGCCTTCTTTCGCTGATGCCAGGCGCCAGCGGGCCGCAGTTCGTGGAAGTGCAGACCGGCGCAGAGGTGCCGCGCATCGACGTGGTGTTCCCGTTGATCCACGGCAGTTTCGGGGAAGACGGCTGCCTGCAGGGCATGTTGCGCCTGCTGGACATTCCGTTCGTGGGCCCGGATGTGCTGAGCTCCGCGGCCTGTATGGACAAGGACGTGACCAAACGGCTGCTGCGCGATGCGGGTATTTCGGTTGCGCCGTTCGTGGTCCTTCACCGTGGCGAGACGGTGGACTTCGTCAGCGTCTCCGCACAGTTGGGCCTGCCGCTTTTCGTCAAGCCGGCGTGCCAGGGATCGTCGGTCGGCGTGAGCAAAGTCGTCGACGAAGCCGGTTATGCCGCTGCCCTGAAACTGGCTTTTGACTACGACAACAAGGTGCTGATCGAACAGGGCATCGTCGGTCGTGAGGTGGAATGCGCCGTGCTGGGTAACCACGAACCGAAGGTCAGCGTGTGCGGTGAAGTCGTCGCCAATGACGAATTTTATGCCTACGACACCAAGTACCTGAACGACGGTCAGGCGCGCATCGCGATCCCCGCGCAGATGCCCGAAGACATGAGCGAAGCCGTGCGTGAAGTGGCGCTGCAGGCCTATCGCGTGCTGGGCTGCGCCGGTTTGGCGCGGGTGGATTTCTTTGTCACTGAGGCACGGGAAATCATCATCAACGAGGTCAACACGCTCCCCGGTTTCACCTCCATCAGCATGTACCCGAAACTCTGGCAGGCCAGCGGATTGAGCTACGCCGAGCTGATCGACCGGTTGATCACGCTGGCGCTGGAACGCGCCGAAGAAACCCGCGCGCTGAAGACCGAGGTGGTGCTGTGACGGTGAAAACCCTCCGTATCGCCGCCGCGCTGCTGACCCGTGCCGATGGCAAAACATTGCTGGTGCGCAAACGCGGGACCGAAGCGTTCATGCAGCCGGGCGGCAAGATCGACGCCGGTGAGTCGGCGCTCGATGCGCTGGCCCGTGAGCTGAACGAGGAATTGGGGCTGGTCATCGCGCCGGAGCAAACGCGATTCCTGGGTGAGTTTTCGGCGGTAGCGGCGAATGAACCGGGCTTCGAAGTGAATTGCCAGCTCTATGGCGTTCAGGTTGAGGACCCGGTCAATCCGGCGGCCGAGATCGAGGAAGCAATCTGGGTCGACGGCGGGAATATCGACCAGTTGCATCTGGCGCCGCTGACACGGGATTCGATATTGCCGCTGTACCGAAGCCTGCAAAACGCCTGATTTGCAGGGCTGCATTGCATGGGGTAAGCAGCGGGGCGGATTAACGAACCGCGCTCACTCCATCCAGTGTCGAAAACGACGTGTCCTTCGCCGTCAGCAGGAAGTCACGCATGTAGGGCGCGTCCAGCATGTCTGCGCGAATCGCCGCGTACAGCGTGGCGAACAATCCTTTTTCCCCCAGCCGCTTGCCCTTCACGTAGCCGCGTGAGCTGTATTCATGCAGCGCCCAGTGCGGCATCCCACAGACGCCGCGTCCGCTGGCGACCAGTTGCATCATCATCACCGTCAGTTCGGACGTGCGCACCTGCGCCGGTTCGATGTCGGCTGGTTCAAGGAAACGCGTGAAGATGTCCAGGCGGTCGCGCTCGACGGGGTAGGTGATCAGGGTTTCATTGATCAGGTCTTCCGGCACCACATAAGGCCTGGCTGCCAGCGGATGCTGGTTGGCGACTGCGAGCATGGCCTCGTAGGTGAACAGCGGCACATAGGTAATGCCTGCCAGTTCCAACGGGTCCGAGGTCACTACCAGATCCAGATCGCCACGGGCCAGGGCGGGCAGGGGCGCGAAAGCGAAACCCGACGCCAGATCAAGCTCCACCTCCGGCCAGGCATCGCGGAACTGATCGATCGTCGGCATCAGCCACTGAAAGCAACTGTGGCATTCGATGGCCATGTGCAGGCGCCCGGCGACACCGCCGGCGAGCCGCGAGATATCGCGCTCGGCATGGCGCAGTTGCGGCAGCACCGAGTCAGCCAGTTGCAGCAGGCGCAAGCCCGCGCTGGTGAACCGCACCGGTTTGGTCTTGCGCACGAACAGCGGCATGCCCATGCGCTCTTCCAGCTCCTTGAACTGGTGCGACAGCGCCGATTGGGTCAGATGCAATCGGTCAGCCGCGTCGACAAGGCTGTCTGCTTCGCGTAATGCATGCAGGGTTTTCAGGTGGCGAATTTCCAGCACCGATGGCGCTCCATGAGTAAATTTTGTGATCAACACGAATTTAATGAGTTTGTCTCATGTAAGAAGAAGTGTCGACAATGGCGCCATCTTTTGAAGGAAGCAGTCAGCATGGGCCAGGTCAACAACTCGAATTTTCCTCACATCGGCGTGACCAGGGGCTTCAAGCACATCCTCGAGAAGCTGGGTGACGGCGTTGAAATGGGTTCAGTGCCGACGTTCACCCCGGACCAACGCTTTAACCTGAACTGGGCGCCGCTGTTCGATGAGGTTGATGAAGCCCGCGCGCAGGGCCAAACGATCCGGCCGGAGCTCATCGGCCCGTTGACGTACCTCTGGCTGGGGCAAGCGGAGGGTGAGGGCTTCGACAAGCTCGACCTGCTGGATCGTCTGCTGCCGGTGTATGGCGAGATCCTCGGTCGGCTGGCGGGCAAGGGCGTCGAGTGGGTGCAGATCGATGAGCCGATCCTGACCCTGGACTTGCCACAGGACTGGAAGAACGCCTTCGAGCGCGCCTACCACGCCCTGCAATATTCGCCGCTTAAAAAGCTGCTCGCGGTTTCGTGTGGCGGTCTTGGGCTGGGCAGTAACCTCGGCCTCGCGGTGTGCCTGCCTGTGCAAGGCCTGCATGTCGATGTGCTCAGTGCGCCTGAACAAATGCCCTTGGTGCTGGATCGCCTGCCGACCTACAAAGTGCTGTCATTGGGCGTTGTGGGTGAACTGGACGCGGCCAGCGCCAACGCTGAAGCTGCGCTGGAAGTTGTGAAGGAGGCTCAGTTGCGCTTCGCCGACAACCTCTGGGTCTCGGATTCGATCAGCACCCCGGCCACAGCGGCCGCGTGAATGCAGGTCGAGATGACCGTTTTGCTACCGCTCAGCCCTCTTCATCAAACTGTCACGCAACTGTGGCAGCGCGCTTGAGCAAACTTCATCAGACTCGCGGCCTACTGGGGTTCTGTGTGTCGGTGTTTTTCCATGCGGGTTTTACTTTTTCTGGCTGCGCTCTTGTGCAGCCTGCCGTCTTTTGCGGCCTCTCGATGCGATGTTGACGTTCCCACGCAAGTGGCCGAGCTTGATGACGTGCACTTGGCGTATCAGAGCATCGGGCGTGATTCCGATCCGGCGCTGCTGCTGGTCATGGGGCTTGGCGGGCAGTTGATCCACTGGCCGGATGAGGTGGTCGTCGCCCTGTGTCAGCAGGGCTTCCGGGTCATTCGCTACGACAACCGGGATGTCGGATTGTCGACCTGGGTCCAGGCTCCCTCAAGCGCCAACCTCACCTATGAAGTGCTGCGCTACAAGATCGGCCTGCCGGTGTCGGCGCCGTATTCCCTGACCGACATGGCTCAGGATGCGCTAGGCCTGATGGATGCGCTGCATGTTCAGCAATTCCATGTGCTGGGGGCGAGCATGGGCGGCATGATTGCGCAGCATCTGGCCGACATGGCGCCCAAGCGCGTGGAAAGTCTGACGCTGATCATGACCAGCTCCGGCGCGCCCGGCCTGCCGATGCCCAGCCCGGCGTTGCTGCAACTGCTGGCCCGTCGTGGCGCGCCGGACCGGCAGACCGCCCTTGAGCAGCAGGCTGATTTGCTGGCTGCGTTGGGCAGCCCGGAGGTCAAGGATGATCGACAGATGCTGCTGCATCAGGCGGCGGTTTCCTACGACCGGGCGTTCAATCCTGAAGGCGTGAAACGGCAGATTCTGGCGATCCTCGCCGAACCCAGCCGCGTGGAGCTGTTGAATCGTCTGCGGGTGCCGACGCTTGTCGTGCACGGCACGGCGGATCCGCTGTTGCCAGTGATGCATGGCATTCATGTAGCGGCGCACATTCAGGGCAGTCAACTGAAGCTCATTCCCGGCCTGGCCCACCGTTTTCAGGAAGCCTTCAAAGCCCCGTTGCTGGCGGCGGTGTTGCCGTATTTGCGCGAGCATCGCGAGGACGCTTCCCCCGTCGCCCAGCTCTGATGCAGCGGCGGGCTTGATCCGCTGCTTGAGAACAAACGCGCCGGTGTAGGGTTTGAGCGCCCGCGTGATCGGCGTATCGTGCAGCTTTTCCTCCCTTGCACGAGGCTGCCATGAGCATTCCGCTGAAAATCGACTTCATCTCCGACGTGTCCTGCCCCTGGTGCATCGTCGGCCTGCGCGCGCTGGACCAGGCGCTCGAGCATCTGGGCGATGAAGTTCAAGCCGACATCCACTTCCAGCCCTTCGAACTCAACCCGCAGATGCCGCCGGAAGGCCAGGACATCTTCGAGCACATCGCCGAGAAGTACGGTTCGACGCCCGAACAATTCCAGGCCAATGCCGAAAACATCCGTGAGCGCGGCGCTGAGCTCGGGTTCGTCTTCAAGCAGGGCGAGCGACGCATCTTCAACACCTTCGACGCCCATCGACTGCTTCATTGGGCCGGGCTGGAAGGCAAGCAACACGCGCTGAAAGAAGCGCTGTTCACCGCATACTTCAGCCAGCATGCCAACGTATCCAGCCATCAGGTACTGGCGGATGTCGCGCAGAAAGTGGGCCTGGATCGAGTGCGCGCCGAGGCCTTGCTGGGCAGCGACCAGTACGCCAGCGAAGTCCGCGAACTGGAACAATTGTGGGTGTCGCGGGGCGTGAGTTCGGTGCCGACAATCGTCTTCAACGACCAGTACGCCGTTTCCGGTGGGCAGCCTGTCGACGTGTTCGTCAGCGCCATTCGTCAGATCGTGGGCGAAGAATCGAGCGTGGTTAACCCGGTCGACTAAAGCGGGTAGTCGACCATGACGGGCAGCGCGCGTGTGGGTATTCCGGGCTCTCAGGTTTTGGACACTTATCAACACGCGCGCTGCTGACCGTCATCTGCTGTTACTCATCGACCATTGCATTTCAAAAAACACTTGCTCCTCCCAGCCACTTTCGGATATCAATTTGTACATGATTAGACAGGTTCGATTCGACAAGAAAAAACGCGTGGTGGATGAGCTGGCGCGACGCATCGAGAGCGGCCAGATGGGGTCGGGCGAATTGTTGCCTGGTGAGAACCTGCTCGCGCAGGAATTCAACGTCAGCCGTGGCACGCTCCGGGAAGCGCTGTCCGAGCTCAAGCGACGCAACTACATCGCCACGCAAACCGGCGTCGGTTCGATCGTGACCTATGACGGCATCTCGCTGGATCAGCGTGCCGGGTGGGCACAGGCCCTGGCCGACACCGGCGCCAAGGTCAGCACCGAGATTCTGCGTCTGGTGGCGGTGCAGCGGCCTGATCTGGCGGGTCGGTTTGGCACAGCCGAGTTCATCGCGCTGGATCGTCGTCGAACCGCAGGGGATGGCAGCGTGGTTTCCCTGGAGCGTGTGCTGATTCCGGCCTGTGACGGCCTGGAAAATCTGCCCCGCGACGGGCTGATCGAAGATTCGCTGACAGTCACGCTGGCCGCCCACGGCTATGTCGGTGATCGGGGCGATCAGTGGATCGGCGCCGAGCCCCTGAGCAACGACGACGCGGCGCTGATGTTGCGGCAGCCTGGCTCAGTGTTTCTCAAGGCGACGCGCACCACGTTCGATCGCCGCGAACGTTTCATGGAGCACGTGGAAAGTCTTCTGGACCCCGTGCATTTTCGTCTGCATCTGGCTTTTGGATCGTCTACATGACCGCACTGATCGACACCCGCGACCGAGGCCTCGGCGCTTTCTACGGACTGGCACTGGGCGATGCGCTGGGCATGCCAACGCAGTCCCTCAGTCGCGAGCAGATCAGGCAGCGATTCGACCGCATCACAACCTTGCAGGCCGCCGGTGCCGATCAGCCGATTGCGCCGAACATGCCCGCCGGGTCGATCACCGACGACACCGAGCAGGCGGTCCTGGTCGCCGAATTGCTGGTTGCCGGGGAAGGGCGCATCGAGCCTTCGGACCTGGCGCAACACCTGATTGACTGGGAGGCGGTGATGCAGGCCAAAGGGTCGCAAGACCTGCTGGGCCCTTCGACCAAGCGCGCCATCGAGATGATTCTGGCCGGGCACAGCCCTGAGGAGGCCGGGCGTTTCGGCACCACCAACGGCGCCGCCATGCGCATTACGCCGGTGGGCATTGCCTTAGATGTGCGCGAAGAAGCGCGCTTCATCGAGGCGGTCAAACAGGCCTGCCAGGTCACCCACAACACCACTCTCGGCATCTCCAGCGCAGCGGCGGTGGCGGCGGTGGTCTCGGCGGGCATCAGCGGTGCCAGCCTCGGCGAAGCCCTGGAAGTCGGCGCGAGCATCGCCCGAGAGGCCGAGGGCTTCGGCTACTGGATCGCCGGGGGCCGCATTGCCGCGCGCATCCATTGGGCCAGAGACCTGTGCGCCGGGTGCAGCAACGAACAGCTGCCCGATCTGATTTATGACGTGATCGGCACGTCGGTCGCCTCCCAGGAATCGGTGGTCGCGGCCTTTGCCCTCGCGCATCAAGTGGCTCGCGGGCAGGTCTCGGCATTCGATGCGCTGTGCATGGCCGCCAGTCTGGGCGGCGACACCGACACCATCGCCGCCATTCTCGGGGCGATGCTCGGTGCCTGCGCCGGCATGGGCGCCTGGCCTGAGCCGCTGATCAAACAGATCCAGACCGTCAACGGACTCGACCTGTATCCGGTTGTCGAGCAGTTGCTGTCCCTGCGCGGGGTCTGATCCGACCCACGCCAGCCCGTATAAAGAACAAGACCTACCTCGCGGCTCTATGCAGCGGCGAGTCAGGGCTTTTTGCAGCCTGCAAAAGCCCACGCTGACACGGATGTCGTTTGCTTTGCGCACTGCCCACAACCAGAACAAATGGCACAGGAGCATTCACATGACGTCATCCAACGCCGCTCAAGGCGCAGGTCAGCTTGAAACACGCGGCATCGAACCGGTTCCGGAAAACGAATGCAACGGCCACCCGTTGCAGCTTTTCTGGGTGTGGTTCGCGGCCAATATCAGCATCCTCGGTCTGCCGCTGGGGGCGACGCTCGTGGCCTTTCGCGGGCTGTCGATCGGGCAGGCGATCATCGTGGCGATCCTCGGCGCGGCCGGCTCGTTTGCGGTGGTCGGGGTCATTTCCATTGCCGGCCGCCGGGGCAGGGCGCCGAGTCTTACGCTCTCGCGGGCCATCTTCGGGGTGCGCGGGAATATCGGTCCGACCATCGTTTCGCTGATGTCACGTCTGGGCTGGGAAACCGTGAACACCACGACCGCCGCTTTCGTACTGCTGTCGCTGTGTTCGATCCTTTTCGCCACGCCCGTGGAAGCCAAGAGTGCGCCGGGCCTGACCCTGGTGTTCATCGCGATTTTCGTACTGATGACACTGACCGTTTCCGGCCTCGGCCACGCCACTTTGCTGGTCATCCAGAAATGGGCGACGTACATCTTCGGCGCGTTGAACGTGATCGTCGGCGGCTTCCTGATCGCGCACATCGACTGGGCCGCTGTGTTCAACGCTGCGCCTGCACCGGTGAGCGCGATGATCATCGGGATCGGCACCATGGCGGCAGGCACGGGCATCGGCTGGGCCAACGCAGGCGCTGATATGTCGCGCTACCAGCATCGCAGCGTCAAGGCCACGCGGCTGGTGGCGTCGGCGGCTTTCGGCGCGGGCATCCCGCTGGTGCTGCTCATTACCCTCGGCGGGCTGCTGTCGGTGGGCAATGACCACTTGGCGTCGGCCACCGATCCGATCATCGCGATCCGCGAACTGCTGCCGACCTGGATGGCCGTGCCGTACCTGATCACGGCGTTCGGCGGGCTGCTGCTCTCGAATAACCTGTCGGTGTACTCGGCAGGGCTGACCACGCTGACCCTGGGCCTGAAGATCAAACGCGTGCACGCGGTGATTGTCGACATCGTGGCAATCTTCGCCGGATCGATTTACTTCATGTTGATCGCCGACAGTTTTTACGGCCCCTTCATCACCTTCATTTCGATGCTCGCCGTGCCGATCACCGCGTGGGTCGGGATCTTCGTCGTCGACCTGATGCATCGCCACTACTACTCACCGGCTGACTTGATGGACGTTTCGCCGCGCAGCGCCTATTGGTATCGCGGCGGCATCGAGTGGCGTGCGCTGGGTGCGTGGGCCCTGGCCATCGTGCTCGGTTACAGTTTCACCACCGTCGCCACCACGCCGGAGAACGTGATATTCAAGGGCTTGCTGTCGGACTCATGGTTTGGCCATAACGGGCTGGGCTGGATCGTCACCTTCCTGGTTGCGGGTGGTCTGTATGCCTTGCTCGGCGGTGCCCGTGACCGTCGTGTCGTTGCAAAAGAGGTTGTTCATGCCCGCTAGATTGCTCTACACGGGCCAGGTCGTGGTCGATCTGGTCATGGCCCTTGACGCTTTGCCACGTTCCGGCGGCGATGTGCTTGCCCGTTCGGCGGCTTTCGAAACCGGCGGCGGATTCAACGTGATGGCCGCGGCACGGCGCAGCGGTATGCCGACGGTGTACCTCGGTCGCCACGGCGCGGGGCGTTTCGGCGATCTGGCGCGGCATGCCATGGCGGCGGAAGGCATCGACATCGCGGCGGCGGCGTCGACGGGGCAGGACACGGGCCTGTCGGTGGCGCTCATCGAGCCTTCGGCCGAGCGCTCGTTCATTTCCTATGTCGGTGCCGAGGGCGGTTTGTCGGCTGAGGATCTGCGCGGCGTCGATGTGCAGCCTGAGGATTGTGTATTCGTCAGTGGCTACAGCTTGCTGCACGAAGGCAAGGTGTCGACGCTGCTGGATTGGCTCGCGCGGTTGCCGGCAGGGGCGGGCGTGGTGTTCGATCCGGGGCCGCTGATCGACTCGCCGGAGGCGTCCGGCATGCCGGCGGTGTTGCCATTGATCACGCTGTGGACGAGCAACGCCGAAGAGGCACTGCGCTTCACCGGGTGCGAGACGATCGATGTCGCTCTCGACACGCTGGCGCACTGGGTGCGCACTGACGCGCTGATTGTTGTGCGCGACGGACCGAACGGCTGCTGGATCCGTCAGGGTTCCGAGGTCCGACACGTTCGGGGGTTTCCGGTGACGGCCATCGATACCAACGGCGCCGGCGATGCCCATGCGGGGGTGTTGCTGGCCGGGCTGGCGTCAGGGCTTTCAGCGTCGCAAGCGGCATTGCGCGCCAATGCGGCTGCGGCCATTGCCGTCACCCGCTGGGGCCCGGCGACTGCGCCGACGGCGGCAGAGGTGGATGCGCTCATTGGCAGCACTGACTTTTAGAAATTCCGGTCGTTCAGACGCCGACCTGTGGGACAGATAACGCGGTCCTTGTGGGAGTGAGCTTGCTCACGAAGACGGTATTTCAGCCGCTGAAGATTAAGCGGATGTACTGTCCCCTTCGCGAGCAAGCTCGCTCCCACGGTTCGTGCATCGGCAGGAAGATCGGAAGTATCGGCACGTTAGATGACAGCTGTTGGGGGTGAGCCCACACAGTCACCCCAACCCGTATTTCTTCACCTTGTCGAACAACGTGGTCTTGGCCATGCCCAGTTCCTGGCTGGCCTGACTGAGATTTCCGCCGCTGCGCTGCAACGCCTCGCCCAGCAGGTTCTTCTCAAACGCTTCCACCGCTTCGGCGAAATCAAGGCTCTGGGTGGCGACTTCCGCACCGGCGGTCTTGAAAGCCGGCAACCCCAGCGCGTACCGCTCCGCGACGTTGCGCAGCTCGCGCACGTTGCCCGGCCAGTCGTGGGCCAGCAGCGCCGAGCGGGTCTGTGCATCCAGCTGTGGCGCTTCACGGTCGAAACGCAGCGACGACTGCTGCAGAAAATGTTCGAACAACTGCAGGATGTCTTCGCGCCGCTCGCGCAAGGGCGGCAGTTCGAGGGTCACCACGTTCAGCCGGTAATACAGGTCGCTGCGAAACTGGCCCGCTTTGCTCAGCGCATTCAGCTCCGACTTGGTCGCCGCAATCACCCGGCAATCCACCGCTACGCTCTGATTTGAACCCAGTCGCTCCAGCGTGCGCTCCTGCAATACCCGCAGCAGTTTGATCTGCAGGTTGATGGGCATGCTTTCCACTTCGTCGAGAAACAGCGTGCCGTTGTGCGCGTGTTCGATCTTGCCGATGCGGCGTTTGCCGGCGCCGGTGAAGGCGTTGGCCTCATGACCGAATATCTCGCTCTCGAACAGGCTTTCCGGCAGGCCGCCGCAGTTCAGTGCTACGAACTGATGGTCATGGCGGCGGCTGAAGTCATGCAGGCAGCGAGCGACAAGTTCTTTCCCGGTGCCGGTTTCGCCTTCGATCAGCACATTGGCCGAGGTGTCCGCGACGTTGGCGATCAGCGCGCGCAGGGTCTGCATCGCCTGGGAGCGACCGATGATCTTGCCTTCCAGGGAGTTGCGCTCGGCCAGTTGCCGGCGCAGCGACCAGACTTCCCGAGCCAGACCGCGCTGCTCCAGGGCGCGGCGGGCGGCGTCGACCAGGCGCTCGGGAGAGAAGGGCTTTTCCATGAAATCGTAGGCGCCATCGCGCATCGCGCCGACGGCCATCGACACGTCGCCGTGGCCGGTAATCAGCACCACAGGCAGGGTCCGGTCGCGTTCTTTCAGGCGCTTGAGCAGCTCAAGCCCGTCCATGCCCGGCAGGCGAATGTCACTGATGACGATGCCGGCGAAGTTCTCACTGACCAACGCCAGCGCTTCTTCCGCGCTGCCCACGCCCTGGCTGTGAATGTCTTCCAGCGCCAGCGCTTGTTGGCAGCCAAGCAGGACATGCGGGTCGTCTTCGACGATGAGGACCGTCAGATCAGTGTTCATGGTGTATTCCAGTGCGTGCCCGCGAAGCGGCGTGTCAGGTTTTTGGACAGGGTGACTGCCCCAGTTCTTTCCCGAGCAAACAGGCTCCGAAAATGTCCGGCAATGCGTTGACCTCTCATACACCCGCCGCCCCGCGATCAACCAGAGGCAACACCAGCACGAACATCGTGCCGCCCTCGACCGGGTCTTCAGCGTTGAGCGTGCCGCCTGCCGCAGCGGCGAGGCTGGCGGACAGCGTCAGGCCCAACCCCAGTCCCTGTTCGCCGGGCTTGGTGGTAAAGAAGGGTTCGAACAAATGCTTGCGCGCTTCGGCGTCGATGCCGTGGCCGTTGTCCCGCACCCGCAGCCGATAGCGGCCCTCGAACACGTCACCTTCCAGCCACAGAACCGGCAGCGGCTGCGCCTGCATGGCGTCCAGTGCGTTGCCGATCAGGTTGACCAGAATCTGCTCAAGCCGGGTCTGATCAATCGCCAGCTCAACGTCGTCGATCTGCTGATGCAGCTCCAATGACGCATTGTCCAGGCGCGCCGCCAGCAACTGCAGTGCAGCCTCGACCGCCTTGCTCAGGGACGCCTGGCCCTTGTCTTCTCCGCGCCGGGCGAAGGCACGCAGGCTGGCCGTGATGCGGCCCATGCGATCCACCAGATCGTTAATGGTGCGCAAGTTTGCACTCGCCGTGTCCAGCGCGCCCCGTTCGAGAAACCGAACGGTGTTGCCCGACAACGTGCGCAGCGCGGCCAGTGGCTGATTCAGTTCGTGGGCGATGCTGGTGGACATCTGGCCGATGGCGGCGAGTTTGCCAGCCTGGATCAATTCGTCCTGGGCCTGGCGCAGGGTTTCCTCGGCCTGGCGACGTTCACGAATCTGGCCCTTCAGGCGTTCGTTGCTCGCGCGAAGGTCGGCGGTGCGGTCGGTGATGCGCCGTTCCAGCTCGTTGTTCGCCTGTTCCAGCGCTTCACGGGCGGCGAGGCGGGTGGAAATCACCTTGCGGCGCTCGTTCCAGGCAATCAGCAGAAACGCCACCAGCGCGCAGGCGACGGCGACCAGCATTCCCTGATTGGCGGCTTCCCGGCGCAAGTCTTCCAGCGGCGTCAGCAGGGTCAGGTGCCAGGGCGTGTCAGCCAGTTCGCGGGTCTGCGCCAGATAACTCACCACCGTGTGTTCGTGATCGACGCTGGTGTTCGCAGGAAAGGTCAGCTTCTCGACCCCGTCGGCAATCGATTCACGTTCCAGCGGCACCAGCTCGTTGAGCGGCCACCAGTAATACTGCAGGCTGCGCGCCAGCCGCTCTTTGATCTCGGCTGTCAGCGGGCGGACTGATTTCAGCCGTCGGGCCGGGTCGCTGGAGAGAATGATGATGCCGTTCTCGTCGCTGACAAACGCCTCCAGGCGCGCGCGCTGCCAGCGTTCTTCCAGGGCTTCAAGCCGCACCTTGATCACCGCGACGCCGATGATCTTGCCTTTCTCTTCCAGCCCGTGGGCCAGGTAATAACCCGGTTCGCCGGTGGTGCTGCCGATGCCGTAGAAGCGGCCCGGCAGACCGCGAATCGCGTCCTGATAATAGGCACGGAAGGACAGGTCTTCACCGAGGTAACTGTCGGCATCGCGCCAGTTGCTGGTCGCCAGCACCCGGCCGGTGGTGTCCAGCACATAGATGGCCCGACTGCGGCTGCGCCGGTTCAGGCCTTCGAGGTAATCGTTGACCTTGGCGCGCAACTCCGCAGACGGATTGTTGAGCAGGTCGGAAACATTGGATTCCAGCTCCAGCACGCTGGGCAGGTAGTTGTACTTGTTGATCTCGCTCTCGACGGTGCGCGCGTGCAGCTCCAGCTGACGCTGACCGTTTTCACCCAACGCCTTGATGGCGTTCTTCTCGCTGTACAGATACGTGACGTAACCCAGCGCAATCATCAGCAGGATGATCAGCAGGATGATCAGCGGCGGCACGAACAGATGGCGGATCAGTCGGGGTTTCACGGCGAGTGATGGCGGCGCGGCGCGGTAAAGAGGGGGGTCGCATTTCATCACAGTCGTCCTGGACCGACCAGCCGCTCGTTTCATCATTCATGAACGAGCGGCCGGTGGTTTTTACGCCCTAGAAGGGCTAATGCTTTTAGTGCTGCAGGATTTTGTTGAGGAACTGCTGAGCCCGCTCGGAACGCGCGTTGACGTCGCCGAAGAACTCTTCCTTCTCGCAGTCTTCGACGATCTGGCCCTTGTCCATGAAGATCACCCGGTCCGCCACTTTGCGGGCGAAGCCCATTTCGTGGGTCACGCACATCATGGTCATGCCTTCGTGGGCCAGTTGCACCATCACGTCGAGCACTTCGTTGACCATTTCCGGGTCGAGCGCGGAGGTCGGTTCGTCGAACAGCATCACCACCGGGTCCATCGCCAGCGCGCGGGCAATCGCCACACGCTGTTGCTGGCCGCCCGACAGTTGCCCCGGATGCTTGTGGGCGTGGGCCGAGAGGCCGACACGTTCGAGCAGTTGCAGGCCTTTTTTCGTGGCTTCTTCCTTGCTGCGGCCCAGGACCTTGATCTGCGCGATGGTCAGGTTTTCGGTGATGGTCAGGTGCGGAAACAGCTCGAAATGCTGGAACACCATGCCGACGCGCGAGCGCAGTTTCGGCAGATTGGTTTTCGGGTCAGCGATCGATGTGCCATCGACCACGATATCGCCTTTCTGAAACGGCTCCAGCGCGTTGACACACTTGATCAGCGTGGACTTGCCCGAGCCCGACGGGCCGCAGACCACAATCACTTCACCTTTTTTGACCTCAGTGCTGCAATCGGTCAGCACCTGGAAGTCCCCATACCACTTGTTGATATTTTTGATGGAAATCATACGGCTAACCTTTTTTGCATGAACTTGACCAGGCGCGACGCGGCGAAGCTGATCGTGAAGTACACCAGACCGGCGACAATCAGGAACTCGTTGGAGCGCCCGATGATGTCGCCGCTGGAGCGTGCCGAGTTGAGGAAGTCGACCAGACCGACCGTGTAGACCAGCGAGGTGTCCTGAAACAGGATGATGCTCTGCTGCAACAGCAGCGGGGTCATCTTGCGGAACGCCTGGGGCAGGATGATCAGGCGCATCATCTGGCCGTAGGTCATGCCCAATGCTTGAGCGGCGCCCATCTGGCCACGGGAAATCGACTGAACGCCGGCCCGCACGATTTCACAGAAGTAGGCCGCCTCGAACATCATGAAGGCCACGACGCAGGAGGTGAACGCGCCGATCGGCGTGTCTTCGCCGGTGATCCAGCGCAGCACGAACGGCACCGCCAGGTAGAACCAGGTGATGACCAGCAGCAGCGGAATCGAACGGAAATAGTTGACGTAGGCGCCGGCAACGCGTGACGCCAGCTTGTTCGACGACAACCGCATCAGCGCCAGAATCGTGCCGATGATGATGCCGCCCACGATGCCCATGGCCATCAATTGCAGCGTCATGAGCATGCCGTTCCACATGCCCGGGATGGCAGGGATCACTCCAGAGAAGTCCATTATTTACCTCCCACGGAGATCAGGCCCGGGACCGCGACTTTCTTCTCGACCAGACGCATGAGCAGCATCAGGCTCATGTTCAGCGTGAAGTAGATTAGCGTCGCCAGGGTGAAGGCTTCGAACAGGTTTGCGGAGAACTCGGCGGTCTGTTTGGTCTGCGCGAGCAATTCCATCAGGCCGATCAGCGACGCCACGGACGAGTTCTTGAACACGTTGAGGAATTCGGAGGTAAGCGGCGGAATGATGATCCGGTACGCCTGGGGCAGCAGCACGTTCCAGTAGATTTGCGGCAGCTTGAAACCCATGGCGCGGGCGGCGGATTCCTGCCCCACCGGCAACGCCTGAATACCGGTGCGCACCTGTTCGCAGACACGTGCGGCGGTGAACAGCCCCAGGCACACGACAACACTCAGGAACGCCGAGGTGGTCGGATTGAGGTCTTGCTTGTACCACTCCTGCAGATTCTCAGGCAGCAGATCCGGCACCAGGAAGTACCAGATGAACAGCTGCACCAGCAGTGGCACGTTACGGAAAATTTCCACGTAAATCGCGGCGATGGAAGAAACGATGCGGTTTGGCACCGTACGCATCACCCCGAGCACCGAGCCCAGGAGTAACGCAATGATCCAGGCAGCAACGGCAATGGCGATGGTCCAGCCCAGCCCGGTGATGTACCAGTCCAGGTAGGTCTCGCTGCCGACGCCCGTGGACTTGAAGAACACGCCCCAGTCCCAGTTGTAATTCATCAGGGTCTCCCCCTTATCGATCGTTATGCACGCACACGCCAGGTAGCGGCTTCCGAAGACGCAGGGCGTCTTCGGAAGTCAGGCTTTTCACGTTGTCAGAATGGCGGAGCGAAGGACTCAGGCCTTCTTGTCCGGCGCCGGCTTGTCGTTCGGGTTGGCGATCAGCGCTTTGAGCTGTTCGCTCATCGGGAACATCAGGTTCAGGCCTTTTGGTGGAATCGGCTGGGTGAACCACTTGTCGTAGATCTTGTTGATCTCGCCCGATTTGTAGGTCGCAACGATGGCGTCGTCGACGGCTTTCTTGAACGCAGGGTCTTCCTTGCGAACCATGCAGCCGTAGATTTCGTAGGACTGAGGGGTGCCAGTCACGGCCCAGTCGGTCGGCTTCTTGGCCTTGGCCATTTCGCCGGCGAGCAGGGCATCGTCCATCATGAAAGCAACGGCGCGGCCCGATTCCAGCATCTGGAACGACTCGCCGTGGTCTTTGGCAGAGATGACATTCATGCCCATCTGCTTGTCGGCGTTCATCGCCTTGAGGATGCGCTCGGACGTGGTGCCGGCCGTGGTCACGACGTTCTTGCCTTTGAGGTCGTCGAAGTCTTTGTAGGACGAGTCAGCCTTGCTCAGCAGACGGGTGCCGATTTCGAAGATGCCGACGGAGAAGTCGACTTGCTGGGCGCGCTCGGCGTTGTTGGTGGTCGAGCCACATTCAACGTCGACGGTACCGTTCTGCACCAGCGGGATACGGGTCTGGGAAGTGACCAGGTTGTACTTGACCTTTAGATCAGGCATGTCCAGGTCTTTCTTGATCGCTTCGACGATCTTCAGCTGGATGTCAGCGGAGTAGCCCACTGGCACGCCGGAAGCGTCAGCGATGTAGGAAAAAGGAATGGAGGAGTCGCGGTGACCGAGGGTGATGGTGCCGGACTCTTTGATTTTCTTCAGAGTGCCCGTCAGTTCGGCGGCGAAAACAGGGGTGGTGATCAAAGCGGCAGCAATGGCTGCGCCCAGGATGTGGGGAACGATGCGCATCTGGTTTACCTCGACATTGTTTTTTTTATTGGGCCGGTGTTGGACGGCCCTATCGTTTCAGAGCGCTTCAACGGCGGCCCAGTCAGGCGACACGCTACATCGAAGCAATCGTGCAAGAGTGTAGAGCATGAGTCATGCCAGAGAGGTGACTGGGGCTAAGCGCATGAAAGTTAGGGATATTTACGCAGAAGGGATGTGTGAGCAGGAACTCGGCCGTCCGGGATTCCGAATCGGGAGGGGGAGGGTGTTCGGGAATCCGAATGGTATCGCAGGGGTTTCAGAGTGGGTAACCAATGGTTTTGCCGTGTGACTTCTGACGCTTTCCCGGCTGAAGCCGGTCCTACAAAATCGCGTCATTTCAGTAGGACCGGCTTTAGCCGGGAATTTGGTCTGGCAAATTACGCGTGGATCTTTGGTGCCGAGACTGACCAGTCAAGCCGGTCAATCGCCCCGGTGCTGCTTGCGACATTGTCCAGGTACCGCTGAACGTTCTCGTGCTCCTGGGCATTGGTGAACAAACCAAGCTTGGTCCGGCGCCACAGGATGTCATCGGCCTTGGTCGCCCATTCCTCGCTGCACAGGTAATCCACTTCGCGGCTGTACAGACCGCCGCCCAAGTGTTCGCCCATATCGCTCAGTGTCTGAACGCCCTCCACGATGCGCCAACTGCGGGACCCATAAGTAATGGCCCAACGCTTGGCGATCTCTGCCGGCAGCCAGGTGCAACGCTGTTGCAGCTCGGCGGCCAGTGCCTGAGGCGTGGTCATGCTTTCACCGCCCGGCAGACTGGCTTTCGCGGTCCAGCTTGGCTTCATCTGCGGGAAGAACGGCGCGAGTTGCTGCATCGCCGATTCCGCCAGCTTGCGGTAGGTGGTCAGCTTGCCGCCGAACACGGAGAGGATCGGCGCTTCTTGAGCACTGCCCGACAGCGACAAGGTGTAGTCGCGGGTGATCGCCGACGGGTTGTCAGACTCGTCATTGCACAGCGGACGCACACCCGACCACGTGCTCAGAATGTCGGCGCGGCTGAGTTGCTTCTTGAAGTGATCGTTGACGATTTTTAGCAGGTAGTCGGTCTCACCTTCGGTGATCGCTACTTTGCCGGGATCGTCAGAATATTCGCGGTCGGTCGTACCGATGATGGTGAAGCGTTCCAGGTACGGAATGGCGAACACTATTCGCTGATCTTCGTTCTGCAGAATGAACGCGTTTTCGCCTTCATACAGCTTCGGCACGATCAAGTGGCTGCCCTGAATCAGGCGAATGCCGTACTGGGATTCGAGCTTCAGGTCTTCACGAATGAACTTGGCGACCCATGGACCGGCTGCGTTGACCAGCGCTTTGGCGCGAATGGAAAACAGGCTGCCGTCCGCACGTTCCATGTTCATGTGCCACACGCCGCCGCTGCGACGGGCGCCCAGGCAGCGGGTCTGGGTATGAATGTGCGCGCCTTTTTCACGGGCGGCCATGGCGTTGAGGACCACCAGACGCGCATCGTCAACCCAGCAATCGGAGTACTCGAAGCCCTTGGTGATCGAGCTGTTCAGTGGACTGTTGGCGCCAAAGCGAATGGTCTTTGATGCTGCCAGCTTCTCGCGTTTGCCAAGGTGGTCATACAGGAACAGCCCGGCGCGGATCATCCACGCAGGGCGCAGGTGCGGGCGGTGAGGCAATACGAAACGCATCGGCTTGACGATATGCGGCGCTTTTTCCAGCAGCACCTCGCGTTCAGCCAGCGCTTCGCGAACCAGACGGAATTCGTAGTGTTCCAGGTAGCGCAGGCCGCCGTGGATCAGCTTGCTGCTGGCCGATGACGTATGGCTGGCGAGGTCATCCTTCTCGCAGAGAAAGACCGAGAGGCCCCGGCCCGATGCGTCTGCCGCGATACCGACACCATTGATGCCACCACCGATCACGGCAACGTCGTAGACCTCGGAAAGGGGTGGGGTCGGCAAACTGGACTGGGCCATCGGGGCCTCCTGAGTGTTCGATCGCGTTCGAATGCTGCGCTATGGGGAGGGCGAATTCGAACATTTATGTTCATTTCCGAAAATAGTAGCGCAATAAGGCGAACACAGCCACTCAGTTTTCATTGAAAATACTGATGGGAGAGCGAGGAAAGGAACAAAAGTGAACATCGGAAGTGAAGCGAGCGCTGGAATCGCGCTCGCCCATGGATCGAGGGTTAAACCACTTCCAGCCGAATCTTGTTCTGCGTCAGCAGTTGCGCCAGTGCGGGCACAGGCGTCTGGTCAGTCACCAGGCAGTCGATCAGCGTGATCGGCCCCAGGCGAACCATCGCGTTACGGCCGAACTTGCTGGAGTCAGCAGCCAGAATCACCTGACGCGCGTTGGCGATGATCGCCTGGGAAACGCGCACTTCCTGATAATCGAAATCCAGCAGACTGCCGTCTTCGTCGATCCCGCTGATGCCCACAAGGGCGAAATCGACCTTGAACTGCGTGATGAAATCCACACTCGCCTGACCGACCACGCCGCCATCCCGGCGCACATTGCCGCCTGCCAGCAGCACTTCGAAGTCGTCCTTGCCGCTGAGAATCGACGCCACGTGCAGGTTGTTGGTGATGATCTTCAAGTGGTTGTGGTTGAGCAGTGCCCGGGCGATGGATTCGGTGGTGGTGCCGATGTTGATGAACAGCGACGCGTGATCCGGAATCTGCGCGGCGATCGCCTCGGCGATGCGCTGTTTCTCATCGCGCATCTGATCGGCGCGCATGGCATAAGCGGTGTTTTCGATGCTGGAGTCGTAGGCCGCGCCGCCGTGGTAGCGACGCAGGAGGTTCATTTCCGCGAGCTGATTGATGTCGCGGCGAATGGTTTGTGGGGTCACGACGAACAGCTGCGCCATTTCCTCGATGCTGACGTAGCCGCGCTCACGGACCAGCTCGAGGATCTGCTGTTGACGGGGTGGCAGATTCATTTTTTATCCTTCGGGCACGGGCGCCCATGATGCCGCAGGCAGCCATTACCTGTCAGCCGGAAAAAATGCCTCCGCCGCTCCGTTCAGGATCGCGCTTATTCAGCTTCTTCGTGGGGTTCCCAGTCGCGCGTACGGTCCACCGCCTTGCGCCAGCCGGCGTACAGTTTTTCCTTCTCGGCGTCATCGCATTGCGGCTCGAACTTGCGCTCGATGACCGCCTTGCCCTTCAGCTCGTCCAGCCCGCTCCAGAAACCGATCGCCAGACCCGCCAGATACGCCGCGCCCAGTGCGGTGGTTTCGCGCATTTTCGGGCGCTCCACCGGCGTGCCGAGAATGTCGGCCTGGAACTGCATGAGGAAGTTGTTGGCCACTGCGCCGCCGTCAACGCGAAGAGCCTTGAGCGGCTCGCCAGCGTCCTGTTGCATGGCGTCCAGCACGTCGCGAGTCTGGTAGGCGATGGACTCCAGCGCCGCACGAATGATGTGATCGACCTTGACGCCACGGGTCAGGCCGAACAAGGCGCCCCGTGCATACGGGTCCCAGTAGGGCGCGCCCAGGCCGGTGAACGCAGGCACCAGGTAGACGCCATTGCTGTTCTTCACTTTGGTGGCGAAGTATTCGGTGTCCATGGAATCGTTGACAATCTTCAGCTCGTCGCGCAGCCACTGCACGGTGGAGCCGCCGTTGAATACAGCACCCTCCAGCGCATACGCCACTTCGCCGCGTGGACCGCAGCCGATGGTGGTCAACAGGCCGTGATTGGATTTCACGGCTTTCTTGCCCGTGTTCATCAGCAGGAAGCAGCCGGTGCCGTAGGTGTTCTTCGCCTGACCCGGCTCGACGCACATCTGGCCGAACAATGCCGATTGCTGATCGCCGGCGATCCCGGCGATGGGGATGCCGCTTTTGCTGTGGCCGTAGACTTCGGACGACGACTTGACCTCCGGCAACATCTCCCGGGGCACGTCGAGCACATCGAGCATGCGCTGATCCCACTCCAGCGTATGGATGTTGAACATCATCGTGCGCGAGGCGTTGGTGTAATCGGTGACGTGCACCTTGCCGCCGGTAAATTTCCAGATCAGCCAGCTATCGACGGTGCCGAAGAGCAGCTCGCCACGGCGGGCGCGCTCGCGGCTGCCCTCAACGTGATCAAGAATCCACTTCAGCTTGCTGCCGGAAAAGTACGGGTCGATGACCAGGCCGGTGGTGTCGCGGATGTAGTCTTCCAGACCGTCGCGCTTGAGCTGCTGGCAGATCTCGGTGCTGCGGCGGCATTGCCAGACCACGGCGTTGTAAATCGGCCGGCCGGTGTCTTTCTCCCAGACCACCGTGGTTTCACGCTGGTTGGTGATACCGATCGCGGCGATCTGGTTGTGGTGCAGGTTGGCCTGGGCCAGCACCTTGGTCATGCACGCAGTCTGGGTGGCGAAGATTTCCATCGGATCGTGCTCGACCCAACCAGGCTGGGGATAATGCTGAACGAACTCGCTCTGGGCGCTGCTCACCACGTTGGCGTCACGGTCAAAAATGATGGCGCGGGAACTGGTGGTGCCTTGATCCAGAGCGATGATGTAATTCTTATTTTCGGTGTCGGTCATGGTGAATGCCTGTGATGAAACGAGATTCCGGAAACTGCCGTCCGTTTTGTTGCCTGTGCCAAGTGCCGTTGCGCACTGAATACCGGGATGGCGTCAAGGAAGCAAGCGAGATATTCGTATTCGAAAAAATATAGACGTAAACGAACCTTGTCAAAGGTCGAAAGCGAACCTTATCGATGAAAGTTTCAAGTCGCCGATATTAGTGGATAAGTCCTGCGCAAACGCAGGCATTTCGATAACCGATGGCCTAAAGTATCGGCAGCAAACAAGAAAGTGTCTGGCTGTCTGGAGCACTGCATGACCCCTGCATTGGATTTACTGAAAAAGGTTCGCGCCGAACATCGCGTGCACAGTTACGAGCACGATCCCAAAGCCGCCTCATATGGCCTGGAAGCGGCAGAAAAGCTCGATCTGGCCCCCGCCCAGGTGTTCAAGACCCTGCTGGCTAGCACCGAAAAAGGCGAACTGTTGGTCGCGGTGGTCCCCGTCGTGGGCTCGCTGGACCTGAAAGCGCTGGCCCATGCCGCAGGCGCAAAAAAAGCAGAAATGGCTGACCCGGCCGCCGCCCAGCGTGCCACCGGTTATCTCCTGGGCGGGATCAGCCCGCTGGGACAGAAGAAAAGGCTGCGCACCTTCATCGATGAGTCCGCTCAACCCTTCGCGACGATTTTTGTCAGCGCGGGTCGACGCGGGCTTGAAGTCGAGCTGCCCGCCGCCGTACTTGCACAACACACCGGTGCCTCCTTTGCCCGGATTGGCCGGGAATGATTTGCCAGGTTCGTCAGAAATGCCTGACCCTTTCATGCGGTGATGCTGGCCGCAGATCCGCAGCGCCCGAACCGGGTCGCCGCATTTCTTTACACGGGGATGCCTTCCATGCAGCTTGAATTCCATCAGGTCGATGCTTTCACCGACCGCCCGTTCTCAGGCAACCCGGCAATGGTCTACCGCCTGGACGCCTGGCTTTCCGATCAATTGATGCAGCAGATTGCTTCCGAGCACAATTTGTCGGAGACCGCCTTTCTGGTCCGTGAAGCCCCGGCCTGGCACATCCGCTGGTTCACCCCGACCCATGAAGTGCCGCTCTGCGGGCATGCGACCCTCGCCAGCGCCTTCGTGCTGTTCGAAAAGTACGGCGAGAAGGCTGAAGTCATTCACTTCACCGGTAAATCCGGGCCGCTGAGCGTGAGCCGTGAAAGTCATCGGCTGGTCCTGGACTTTCCGTCGATGCCGCCCGCCGAACAGGGGGTGACGTTGGATATCGAGCGGGCTCTCGGCACCGCCGTCGTCGACGTGCTGAGTGCTGCGGAATTGCTTGTGGTACTGGAGTCCGAGCAGGCGGTTCGCGACTGCAAGCCCGACTTTGCCGCCCTCGCGCGGTTGCCGTGGCCGGGTGTGATCGTGACCGCCAAGGGTGACGGCGAACGCTACGATTTTGTCTCGCGCTACTTCGCGCCGGGCATCGGCATCAATGAAGACCCGGTCACGGGCTCGACCCACTGCAGCCTGATTCCCTACTGGTCGGCGCGCCTGAACAAGTTCAGCCTGACGGGTTATCAGGCATCGGCGCGGGGAGGGGAGCTGTTCTGCCGGCTGGAGGGTGACCGAGTGAAGATCGGTGGGCACGCGACGCTGGTGGCCAGCGGCGCGTTGATACTCGGATAGTTGATGCGGGGCTGAAGGTGCCTGATCGAGAATGACAGGCCTTCAGATCGCGACGTCTCGCTGCACCGGCACGCTGCCCGAGGTTGGAAACAGCACCAGATGCTCGGCCGAGACTTCGAAGCCGACCTGATCCCCGGCGCGCAGATCCACGTGGCTGGGGAACAACGCCTCCAGCTGCGTGCCGGTCGGCAGTTGCAGGCGATACAAAGTGGCAGCGCCCTGAAACGTCAGGCTCGCGACGCGGGCCTTGGTCGGGCTGTCGGGCGCATAAATAAGGTCGTCAGGGCGCAGCAGCACATCCATCGGGGTGCCGCGCGCGCCGGCGTAGGCACGATTGCCCCGCAGCACGCCCAATTCGGTCTGCACCGACTCGGCATCGATCAAGTGCCCGCGAATGAAATAACCCTGTCCGACGAAACTGGCGACATAAGGCGTCGCCGGCTCGTGATAGAGGTTGTAGGGCGTGTCCCACTGTTCCAGCCGACCGTCCTTGAAAACGCCGACATGGTCGCTCACGGCAAAAGCCTCTTCCTGATCGTGGGTCACCAAAATCGCGCTGGTGCCACGGGCCTTGAGAATGTCGCGCACCTCGTGGCTCAGACGCCGACGCAACTCGCCATCCAGGTTTGAAAACGGCTCATCCAGCAGCAACAACTGCGGCTCCGGCGCGAGTGCGCGGGCCAGCGCCACACGTTGCTGCTGTCCACCGGAAAGTTCGTGGGGGTGACGCGTGCCCAGTGCGCCCAGGTTAACCAGCTCCAGCATCTCCTGAACCACCTGCTTCTTGCGCGGATGGTTGCGGATGCCGAAGGCGATGTTGTCGGCGACCGTGAGGTGCGTAAACAGCGCGTAGTCCTGAAACACCATGCCGATGCGGCGCTTCTCCGGGGCCAGCGTAAACCCGGCCCGGGAAATGACCTCGCCGGCCAGCGTGATCTCGCCTTCGTGTACCGGCTCGAAACCGGCGATGGCGCGCAGGGTGGTGGTCTTGCCGCAGCCCGACGAACCCAGCAGGCAACCGATGTCGCCGGCATTCAGGTGCAGATTGAGGTTCTGCACCACCCGTTGGTCCTGATAACCGCAGGCGAGGTTATGCAGGGTCAGCAGCAGGGGCTGGCTCATGGGGCAGTAAAGGCCGGGGCCACGAGGAACTCGAGCAGGGCTTTCTGCGCATGCAGCCGGTTCTCGGCCTGATCCCACGCCACCGAACGCGGGTCATCCAGCAAGTCTTCGCTGATCTCTTCGCCACGGTGCGCTGGCAGGCAGTGCATGAAGATCACGTCTTCAGCCGCGCGGTCGAGCATTTCGCGGGTGACCTGGAACGGCTTGAACAGGGCCAGACGCTTGGCGGCTTCCTCTTCCTGCCCCATCGACGTCCAGACATCGGTGGAGACCAGATGCGCACCTTTCACCGCTTCGTGGGGGTCACGGGTCAGGGTCACGCGATCACCCGCCAGGGCCAGGAAATGGGCGCTGGGTTCGTAGCCTTCCGGGCAGGCGACCCGCAACTGAAAGTCGAACTGAATCGCTGCTTCTATATAGCTGTTGCACATGTTGTTGCCATCGCCGATCCACGCCACGGTCTTGCCCTGAATGGAACCGCGATGCTCGAGGAATGTTTGCATGTCTGCGAGCAACTGGCAGGGATGAAGGTCATCGGACAGGCCGTTGATGACCGGCACGCGGGAATGGGCGGCGAATTCGGTGAGGTTGTTGTGGGCAAAGGTCCGGATCATCACGGCATCGACCATCCGCGACATGACCCGGGCGCCATCGGCAATCGGCTCGCCACGGCCCAGTTGGGTGTCCCGAGGAGAGAGGAAGATGGCCTGGCCGCCCAGCTGGATCATCCCGGCCTCGAACGAGACACGGGTCCGCGTCGAGGATTTCTCGAAGATCATCGCCAGGATGCGGCCCTTCAACGGCTCGAAGAGCACGCCTCGATTTCGCAGGTCCTTCAGCTCAACGCCGCGACGAATCACCCCGACCAGCTCAGCGGGGGTGTAGTCCATCATCGAGAGAAAGTGCCTTGCGCTCATCATTAACTACCTTGTCTGCAACAGACCGCAGATCCTCAAAGCCGGGTTTTTTTCGGAAAAACGGGCGAGACCTGCGGCGAAAGCCGCACGGGGCGACGAATAGGGAAGGCGCGAGGGTATAAGAAAATGTCGCCTGATGCCAAGGCCCGCCGTGACGGAAAATCGTCGTCGGACGTTCGGTAGCCTGAAAGCGGCGTTCGCAGGACGCTTTTCATGTAACGAAGTGCTACAGTCATGTTTCTGCGCAGGCCTTTCGCCATCGCATTAGTCCTGATCAGATCGCTCGCATGTGACACCCTTTGGCGTCGCTGCGATTACTGCCTGATCCGTAACAGTCGCAAACCACTGTGCAGCCTTATGCGACATGCTTCACGCCGCGGAAACCCGGACGTTTCCTAAACCATCGGCGTGGGTTATAAAGGCCGCTTATGTCCTCCAAAGAGGTGGGGAATGGATTCAAAAGAGCAACAACTGACGGAACTGCTCGGGCTCACGGCTCGAACCCTTACGCACCTCACGGCGTCCATGACGTCGATGTCGTTCGAACTGATGCGCAGCGAAGACGAGGTCACACGTTCTGCGGGGCGTCGGATGATCGATCGCATGGCAACCATCAGCGCCGGACTCGACGAGCACTGGCGGCTGATCGGCGAACTCACCGGCATCCAGGTGTCTCAGGAGCAGATCGAAACGGTTCATGAGGTGCAGATGCAGCGCAAGGTGGTCACGCCCATCGGTGGCGCTGCTTCCTGAGTGACGCTTCCTTCATCGGGTGAGCTATCGGCTCGCCTGATGCAGCCCGATTCACGGCACTGAAGTTTCTGGCGCATCGCCCGGACAGGTCCCATAGTTTTGTATCCGCGATCGGCTTGATCGCCCTATAAAAACTCGAGACTGGCGATGACCAAGACTCTCCACCACCGTGCCTGTCACCTGTGCGAGGCGATTTGCGGCCTCACCCTCGAAACCACCCTGCAGGACGATGCCACCACCCTGATCACCTCGATCAAGGGCGATGCGCAGGACACCTTCAGTCGCGGCCATATCTGCCCCAAAGCCGTCGCGCTGCAAGACATCCAGAATGACCCCAATCGCCTCCGGCAGCCCATGCAGCGCATTGGCAACGACTGGCAGCCGATCGAGTGGCAGGCCGCGTTTGATCTGATCGCCGAGCGCCTGGCCGACATTCAGGCGCGCCATGGTCAGAACGCGGTGGCGGTGTATCAGGGCAACCCCAGCGTGCATAACTATGGGCTGATGACCCACAGCAATTATTTTCTAGGGCTGCTGAAAACCCGCAATCGTTATTCCGCAACGTCTGTAGACCAGCTTCCCCATCACCTGACCAGTCATTTGATGTACGGCCACGGCCTGCTGCTGCCCATCGCCGACATTGACCACACCAATTTCATGCTCATCCTCGGCGGCAATCCGCTGGCGTCCAACGGCAGCATCATGACCGTGCCCGACGTCGAGAAGCGCCTCAAGGCGATTCAGGCCCGTGGCGGCGAAGTCGTCGTGGTCGATCCGCGACGCAGTGAAACCGCCGCGATCGCCGATCAGCACCTGTTCATCCGTCCGGGCGGCGACGCGGCGTTTCTGTTCGGCGTGCTGCACACCCTGTTTGCCGAAGGCCTGACCCGTGAAAGCCACCTTGCCGTTGATGGCCTGGAGGAGGTCCGCGCGGCGGTCAGCGAGATGAATGCCGACGCCATGAGCCCTCGATGCGGTGTGCCTGCCGAGCAGATCAGGCAGCTCGCGCGGGACTTCGCCGCTGCCGAAAGTGCGGTGTGTTATGGGCGTATGGGTATTTCCACTCAGGCGTTCGGCACGCTGTGCCACTGGCTCGTGCAACTGATCAATCTGGTCACCGGCAATCTCGACCGTGCAGGCGGTGCGCTGTGCACCGAGCCCGCGCTGGATCTGGTGGCGTCGACCTCCGGCGGCAGCTTCAATCGCTGGCAGAGCCGCGTCTCGCAGTTGCCTGAGTACGGCGGCGAGCTGCCGGTGTCTGCGCTGGCCGAGGAGATGCTGACCCCGGGGGAAGGGCAGATCAAGGCGCTGGTTACGGTCGCGGGCAACCCGGTGTTGTCGACGCCCAACGGCCGTCAGCTCGACACCGCCCTTGAAGGGCTGGAATTCATGGTCAGCGTCGATTTGTACATCAACGAAACCACGCGGCACGCGGACCTCATCCTGCCATCGACGTCCGCGCTGGAAAACGACCACTACGACACCACGTTCAACATGTTCGCCGTGCGCAACGTCACCCGCTTCAACCGCGCGATCCTGGCCAAGCCCGAAGGCGCGCTGCACGACTGGGAAATCTTCGTCGGCCTCGCCCAGGCGTTCGCACTGAAAACCGGCCGCGAGCTGAAACCGACAATGCCGCCGGCGCAGATGGTCAATCGTGGTCTGCGCGCCGGGCTGTATGGTGATGCCTCGCCGTTTAAGTTGTCCCTGGAAACACTGGCGCAGTATCCCCACGGCCTGGACCTCGGCCCGCTCAAGCCCAACCTCGCTGCGCGCCTCAAAACGGTCAATCAGCGCGTGCAGGCCGCGCCGCCGGTGATCCTTGCCGATCTTGCTCGCTTCGCCGCGCAGCCGGCTCCGCACGCCGATGGCCTCATGCTCATCGGTCGGCGCCATGTGCGCAGCAATAATTCATGGATGCACAATTACCATCGTCTGGTGAAAGGCAAGCCGCGGCATCAGTTGCTGATGCACCCCGACGACTTGCTCAGCCGAGGGTTGGTAGACGGACAGCGGGTCAGGGTCAGCTCGCGGGTCGGCGTGATCGAGGTCGAAGTCATGGGCAGCGCCGACATGATGCCCGGGGTCGTCAGCCTGCCCCATGGCTGGGGCCACGGTCGTCCGGGCGTGAAAATGGACATCGCGGCGGCACAGCCAGGTGAAAGCGCGAATGACCTCACTGACGAGCGGGCGCTGGACGGAATTTCCGGGAACGCCGTGCTGAACGGGGTGCCGGTTACGGTTGCGGCGGCATGACGGTCATCGGGGCGATCAAGGCCAAGACCGAGCGTTATGCTCGGGAATCGTTTAGAATGCGCCACCGTGTCGACACATACAGTCGTAAAGTTTAGCCGAGGTGCTCCATGGATATTATCGAAACGATCAAAGATCAGATTGCCAGCAACACCGTTCTGCTTTACATGAAAGGCGCTCCGAATGCCCCGCAGTGCGGTTTCTCGGCCAAGGCTTCTCAGGCACTGATGGCGTGTGGCGAAAAGTTCGCGTACGTCGATATCCTGCAGAACCCTGAAATCCGCGCCAATCTGCCGAAGTACGCCAACTGGCCAACTTTCCCGCAGCTGTGGGTCGGTGGTGAGCTGGTCGGCGGTAGCGACATCATCACTGAAATGCAGGCTGACGGTTCGCTGCAGAAACTGGTGAAAGACGCTGTTGCGAAGAACGCGACTGCCTGATTTCGGCAGTCGTAAAAAAGCCCCGCTCTCTGCCGAGACGCGGGGCTTTTTATTGGGCTTTAAGACGATGTCCGGGACTGGAATCAGTCCTCTTCGCCCATCTGCGATTGCAGGTAGTTTTCGATACCAACCTTGTCGATCAGGCCCAGCTGGGTTTCCAGCCAGTCGATGTGCTCTTCTTCCGATTCCAGGATGTCTTCCAGCATCTCGCGGCTGCCGAAGTCGCCAACGGTTTCGCAGTGCGCGATGGCTGCTTTCAAGTCGGCGTGGCCCTTGCGCTCGATGCGCAGGTCACACTCAAGCATTTCCTTGGTGTGCTCGCCGATCAGAATCTTGCCGAGGTCCTGCAGGTTTGGCAGGCCTTCCAGGAACAGGATGCGCTTGATCAGCTTGTCAGCGTGTTTCATCTCGTCGATGGATTCGTGGTACTCGTGTTTGCCCAGCTTGTTCAGGCCCCAGTCTTCGTACATGCGCGCATGCAGGAAGTACTGATTGATCGCGACCAGCTCGTTACCGAGGATCTTGTTGAGATGCTGGATGACTGTGATGTCGCCTTTCATGATCGGGTCCTGTCGAAGGTATAGGTAATACAGGCGGCAAGTCTGAGCCCCCTCTATAACTCTGTCAAACCTAAGTTATTGAATAATAAGTGAAAATAAATAGGAATAAGAATGTTTGTGTTCCGCATCTTGTTGCTAAGCGATTGAATTAAAGGCATAAAAAAACCGGACAGTGTCCGGTTTTGTTTGAAATCGGTAATTCAGGCAGCTGAAAATTCTGCGGGGTAGGCGAGGGCGGCATGACTGGTTTGCAGCTCGGTCAGGGTTTCACGCACCACTTCCTTCGCCAGGCAGGCACATTTGCCGCATTTGCTGGCGACACCCAGGGTCTCGCGGACGTCACGATAACTGCAGCATCCTTCCATGATTGCTTCACGGATTTGTCCGTCGGTAACACCTTGGCAGAGGCAGACATACATATAAGAAACCGTCGCTGAGTGATTGGCTCAATGCGAGGGATACTAATGTTAATGAGAATGCTTGTCAAAACTACTCAGCCTTCTGGATGTGACCTCCGATGAGTGGTCAGCCGAGTCCCAATGCTGATTCCCCATACGCAGAGATGCATAGATAGGTCCTGCCTAACGGCAGAACGTTTCGCCTTCGGCGAGTTACTTGGAAAAAGCACCCCAAGTAACCAAGGGTGCTTGCTCCTGGTTTGGCCCTTCCTTCGTCAGGGTTCCTTCACTCCGGTCTCGCTCCGTGGGCCCGCGCCGAACGGACATCCATGTCCTGACGGAGCTCTCGCGGCATCCATGCCGCTCGGCCCACTCCGCGAGACCTGCGTTCAGCCTGCACCCAAGTCGCGATTGGCAGTGAGTGGGCTTTCTGTGTACGAAGATCAAAAACTGATCAAAAGCAGATCAAGAGCAGATCAAGAGCTTCCCGGCTGAAGCCGGTCCCACGGGTTGTTACGCGGTGGGCTTTTTAGTAGGACCGGCTTTAGCCGGGAAGGGGCCAGCCGGGGCTTGGTGAGGGGACTGATTTATTTACAACGCTTCACCGTAAATTAACCTGTCCCCGGCTAGCGCAATCACCATCCCCATATACCCACCGCATAAAAAACCGGCCACTTGGGCCGGTTCGTTCATTGCGTATCAGGGGCGACTCAATCGTTGAAGTCGTGCCAGCCGCCCATTTCTTTCCAGCGGTTGACGATGCCGCAGAACAGTTCGGCGGTCTTCTCGGTGTCGTAACGGGCCGAATGGGCTTCGCGGCCATCGAAATCGATGTCCGCCGACTGGCAGGCTTTCGCCAGGACAGTCTGACCGTACGCCAGGCCCGCCAGGGTCGCGGTGTCAAAGCTGGAGAACGGGTGAAACGGATTGCGCTTCATGTCGAGCCGCGCAACCGCTGCGTTGAGAAAGCCCAGGTCGAAGCTGGCATTGTGGCCCACCAGAATCGCGCGCTTGCAGCCATTGGCCTTTAGCGCTTTGCGGATGCCGCGGAAGATGTCGGTCAGCGCCGTTTCTTCGCTCACGGCCATGCGCAGCGGGTGATCCAGTTTGATGCCGGTGAACTCCAGTGCCGCCGCTTCAACGTTGGCGCCTTCGAAAGGTTCGACGCGGAAGAAGTAGGTGTGGTCCGGAAAGACAAAGCCTTTCTCGTCCATGCCAATCGTCGTGGCCGCGATTTCCAGCAATGCATCGGTGGCGCAGTTGAAGCCGCCAGTTTCTACGTCAACGACAACGGGCAGGTAACCGCGAAAACGGGCAGCCATCGGGTGCCGGGACCCTGTACCGCCACCGGAGCCTTCCTGCTCGTCTTCGTAATGTTCTTCACTCACGCGTGTTCCTCCAGCAGGCGCCAGCGCAGTTTTTCACCGGCGCGCAGCGGGATAACAGAAAGCTCGCCAAACGGCAGGCTGGCGGGGGCCGTCCACTCGTCACGAACCAGGGTAATGGTGTCGGTGTTGGCCGGCAGGCCATAAAAGGCCGGGCCGTGCAGACTGGCGAAACCTTCCAGCTTGTCCAGCGCATTGCGTGACTCGAATGCCTCGGCGTACAGCTCGATGGCGGCGAACGCGGTGTAGCAGCCGGCACAACCGCATGCCGCTTCTTTGGCGTGCTGCGCGTGGGGAGCCGAGTCCGTTCCGAGGAAGAACTTGCTGCTGCCGCTGGTGGCGGCATCCAGCAGGGCAACCTGGTGGGTGTTGCGCTTGAGGATCGGCAGGCAATAGAAGTGGGGACGGATGCCGCCCACCAGCATGTGATTGCGGTTGTACAGCAAATGGTGCGCAGTGATGGTCGCGCCGACATTGGCTGACGCTTCATTGACGAACTGCACGGCGTCGGCGGTGGTGATGTGTTCGAACACCACTTTCAACGTCGGAAAACGCTCGACGACACGGCGCATATGTTCATCGATGAAAATTTTCTCGCGGTCGAACACGTCGATGTCGCCGCGGGTCACCTCGCCGTGGATCAACAGCGGCAGTCCCACTTCGGCCATCGCCTCGAGCACCGGGAAGATCTTGTCGACGCTGGTCACGCCCGAATCGGAATTGGTGGTGGCGCCTGCCGGGTACAACTTGGCGGCGTAGACGAAACCACTGGCCTTCGCGGCGCGAATCTCTTCGGGCTGCGTCAGGTCGGTCAGGTAAAGCACCATCAGCGGCTCGAAGCGACTGCCTTGCGGGCGCGCAGCGAGGATGCGCTGACGATAAGCGTCCGCTTGCTCGGCGTTGCGTACCGGCGGCACGAGGTTCGGCATGATGATCGCGCGGCCAAAAGTGCGCGCTACGTCGGCGACGGTGTGGGGCAAAACAGCGCCATCTCGAAGATGGATGTGCCAGTCGTCGGGGCGCAGGAGGGTCAGGCGTTCGGACATTGGGGATTCCAGGCGGGTCAAACTCGCTGGGAATGCTACCGGAAAAGACTCCTCCAGGCACTCGCTATCAAGTTTTGCGGGAAGTTACCGATAGCCACGTGTAAGTCATAAATCCTGTTACACGTAAATTCAGTGGAGCCTCCCGTGCGCCAGCGATATCTAGCTCTGCTCAGCGCGTTTGCCAGCCTGCCGGCCATGGCGCTCACCTTCCAGACCCGTCTGGAGAATATTGAGTGGAAGGTGGAAGGCGATCAGTTCGAGTGCAGACTGACGCAGCCGATCACCGATTTCGGTGCCGGAGAGTTCGTGCGTCGCGCGGGTGAGCAGCCGACGTTTCGCTTGAAAGCCAATGGCTACAGTCTGGCGTCCGGTTCGGCCATGTTGATTGCCGCCGCGGCGCCGTGGCAGCCGGGTCGCAGTGACCTCAATCTTGGCGCGGTGAGAGTCAGCGGCGGCGAGATTCCTTTCAATACCAATCAGGCCCAGGCCACACGCCTGATCGCGGGCCTGATGGAAGGGCGCAGCCCGGTGTTTCGTCATTCTCTGCGCGATGGCGGCGGCGCGATGGAAGTCCGTCTGTTGCCAGTCAAATTCAGCAAGGCCTACGGCGAGTTTCAAGAGTGTACGGCGAAGCTGCTGCCAATGAATTTCGAGCAAGTGCGTCAGTCCGAGATCGGCTTCCCTGGCGGCGGCATCGAGCTGGACGCCAGGGCCAAACGACAGCTGGACACCGTGTTGGCTTATATGAAGGCCGATCCGACGGTCAATCACGTCGAACTCGATGGTCACTCCGACAACAGTGGTAACCGATTGACGAACCGCGATCTGTCGCGGCGTCGTGCGCTGTCGGTGATGGACTACCTCAAGGCCCAGGGCATCCCGGAAGAACAGATCACTCTGCGCTTCCACGGCGAGCAGTACCCGCTGGCGCCCAACACCAACAACGCCAATCGCGCGCGCAACCGCCGGGTGAACATTCACCTGGAGCGTGTGGCGCAGCAGACTCCGGCCATACCGCCCGCTGCTGCACCCGCTCCGACGCCGGCTCCATTGCCTGGGCCTGCCGCAACGCCAACCCCCGGCGCTGCGCCTGTGACAGCAGCCAGTGCGACCCCCGCCAAGGCGTCTTGATGATGCGCCGCCAAGTCGTCTGACTGACAGAATCTGTCGCTTTGTCGTCAGAAGCTGTCGCGACACTGTAAATTCCTGCGCGTGATCGGTAAACTCGTCGGTTTTCCGTACAACGCGTTGGAGTGATGGCATGGCGGACGTAAACAAGGTAGTTCTCGCGTATTCCGGTGGCTTGGATACTTCGGTAATCCTCAAGTGGCTGCAAGATACGTACAACTGCGAAGTGGTGACCTTTACCGCTGACCTGGGTCAGGGCGAAGAAGTCGAGCCAGCACGCGCCAAGGCACAAGCCATGGGCGTCAAAGAAATCTACATCGACGACCTGCGCGAAGAATTCGTGCGTGATTTCGTGTTCCCGATGTTCCGCGCCAACACCGTCTACGAAGGCGAGTACCTGCTGGGTACTTCCATCGCGCGCCCCCTGATCGCCAAGCGCCTCATCGAAATCGCCAACGAAACCGGCGCCGACGCCATTTCCCACGGCGCTACCGGTAAAGGCAACGACCAGGTCCGCTTTGAACTGGGCGCCTATGCGCTCAAACCTGGGGTAAAAGTCATTGCCCCATGGCGCGAGTGGGACCTGCTGTCCCGCGAGAAGCTCATGGACTATGCCGAGAAGCACGCGATCCCGATCGAGCGCCACGGCAAGAAAAAATCCCCGTACTCGATGGACGCCAACCTGTTGCACATCTCCTATGAAGGCGGCGTGCTGGAAGACACCTGGACCGAGCACGAAGAAGACATGTGGCGGTGGACAGTGTCGCCGGAAAACGCGCCGGACAAGCCGCAGTACCTGGAGCTGACCTACCGCAACGGCGACATCGTGGCACTGGACGGCGTTGAAATGACTCCGGCCACTGTCCTGGCCACCTTGAACCGCATTGGCGGCGAGCACGGCATCGGTCGTCTGGACATCGTCGAGAACCGCTACGTCGGCATGAAGTCCCGCGGCTGCTACGAGACCCCGGGTGGCACCATCATGCTGCGCGCTCACCGTGCGATCGAGTCGATCACCCTGGACCGTGAAGTCGCTCACCTTAAAGACGAGCTGATGCCGAAATACGCCAGCCTGATCTACACCGGCTACTGGTGGAGCCCTGAGCGTCTTATGCTGCAGCAGATGATCGATGCGTCGCAGGCCCACGTGAATGGTGTCGTGCGCCTGAAGCTGTATAAAGGCAACGTCATCGTGACCGGTCGCAAGTCTGACGAGTCGCTGTTCGATGCCAATATCGCGACGTTTGAAGAAGACGGCGGCGCCTACAACCAGGCAGACGCTGCGGGCTTTATCAAGCTCAATGCATTGCGCATGCGGATTGCAGCGAACAAAGGCCGCAAGTTGTTCTGATCGTTGTCGTGATTGATGTGCAGCCCTTGTTCAGGGCTGCACTCATTACACCTGTCCTCCGTATGCCGCTGCCGCTTCACCTGCAACCTTTACTGATCCGACACCGGCCGGTTGTTGCCGTCGTTCAAGAGCAGTAATAGACGCTCTTGCGCCGTGCGTTATCTCCTGCCTCAATCTGGCAAATCTGTCTCCCCGCCAGCGGCTTTCTCAGCCGTACCCCCCTGCGAAGTTGTTCGAAACTCAAAACGATAGGCTTTGCCGATGTCCCAGATATCGCGTACGCCGACACCCAGTAGTTGAGCGATCTCCGGAACGGTGTAACCCAGCGCCGAGTAATGCATGGCATGCCCGGCAATGGCGTCGTCCAGGGTAACCGGCTCTCGTTGCCGGGGCGCGCGTGACCGGCGAACAGGCTGGCAGTAGCGGATTTTCAGGCCGTTCTCGCTGGCTAAACGCTTGATGTCCTTTTGGTTCATGCGCAGCGAGTATTGCAGCGCGGCGACACCAGCTCCCTTGGCCACAAGGCCCTTAAGCAGGTCGACCTTGGTGCACAGCTCGGCTTCCGGATCGGCCTCTCGGGTTTGCCTCGACGCTTCCGTCTCCCGCGACTCTCCTTCTGCAATGACGTTAATGACGCCGCCCTGGGAAACATAGCGCTCTACCGCCTCCGCCAGTTTGATAGGGTCACTGCTTGCGCCAATGGAGTATTTTATTTTCTTGGTCATGGTAGGTTCCTTTGAACATATCAACTAAACAGCCTTCACTGCGGGGACGTTCACGCTTAAGAGCGTTTAAACACTGAATGGCTTATTCAAGCCGAAGAGCGGCCTGCGCACGGATTACTGTCATATAGAAGCGCCAGTATTTATGTGTGCAATAATCTTATATTGTGATAAGAGCCACTAACTATTAGTGGGCTGAACCATTCGCTCATCAAAAAGTAACGACTGGTAATAGGTTTGGCAAGTAAAAAGCCAAAAAATAGGGTGTTTGTTTTTTAATTCCTTTCGGTGAAGTTCTTTGCGGTAATAATAATCCGTTAGTTATGTAGTATTTTTCTGGAATGGCCTGAGGGTGCTGGATGTTATCGTCTGAATGGTATTACGTGAGAGGCGGGCCAGCCCCTCGTTTTAATAGGGCGGTGATGTGAGGCGGTCGTTATAAGTTGGGTAACCCGGCTCGAGGGAGGGTAAGTGACGTAACTATCTGTGCCCTCCCGATACCCCGTATCAAGGCGCGACCAGTTGAAAGTTAATCCGGACTGTTCAGAAATTTCTGAACACGGTGTAGGTCCTTTCGAGTATTTAAGATGTAATCAAACTCTTCGAGTTTGCCTGTGTCATTTAACCAAGTGTGTGCGGTCGCATACGGTTCCCATGGCCTGCAATATTTTATGATTTTTGTTTGCTGGCGGCCCGGCAATATGGGCATATGCTGAAGCCATACGCCCAAGGTGAATGGGCTTAAACCCATTGGCCTGAGCCAGTGCTCACAGAGATAACCATTTTTCCCGAGCGTGCAGGAAAGCCCTGGATTTCCGCGCATTCAAACCCGTCGGCGGACCAAGCGGGTCGCCGACCTGCCTTAGGACAAATCGCGCTATCAAACCGCATTCATATAGTGAGAAATGCTCAGCGTATTCAGGATTCAAAAATTACCACTTGCGGTCTCGGACATTATGCGGTCACGTACTGAGACGGGATTGAACATCGTAAAAAATAGAGCGGATAGGGCAGGTTTTGTAGGATTTTTCTGTTGGTTGAGTGAGAAAGGTCTTTGCCTGCTGATCTGCAGGGAGGAGCGCCATGCAAAGCACTAAACGACTAAGCTATTGTGCGGGCTCTGAAAATTCGAACAGCGAAGAATGGACTGCTCATGAATAAAGTGTTGATCGTGGATGATCACCCTGTCATCAGGCTCGCCGTACGCATGTTGATGGAACGCCATGGCTACGAAGTCATTGCCGAGACGGATAACGGTGTGGATGCGTTACAACTGGCGCGCGAGCACTTGCCGGACATTGTCATTCTGGACATCGGTATCCCCAAGCTCGATGGCCTTGAGGTTATCGCCCGATTGTCGGCTATGACGCTGGCCTTCAAGGTGCTGATCCTGACTTCCCAAGCGCCGGGGCATTTTTCAATGCGCTGCATGCAGGCGGGTGCTGCAGGTTATGTCTGCAAGCAGCAGGATCTGACCGAGTTGCTCAGCGCCATCAAGGCGGTGTTGTCCGGCTACAGTTATTTCCCCAACCAGGCGTTGCACACAGTGCGCTCCAGTCTCGGCAATGCCAGTGAGGCGGAGATGGTGGATCGTCTGTCGGGAAGAGAAATGATGGTGTTGCAGCAGTTGGCCCGTGGCAAGACCAACAAGGAAATCGCCGACGGTATGTTCCTGAGCAACAAAACCGTCAGCACGTACAAGACGCGCCTGCTGCTCAAGCTCAATGCGCATTCGCTGGTCGACTTGATCGAGCTCGCGCAACGAAACGGGTTGGTCTGATGGCCGTGAGAGGACGGTATCTGAGGGCGGCGTCATCAGCTGATGCCGCCAAGCCTCTCTGTCGGGAGAGGCCTGCTGCTCGAGTGCCGTCCAGGCCGGCTCAGAAATCGAAGTCGTAATCCGCAAGCTGACGTTGCAGGCGACGCTCTTCCAGAAGGTTGTCGATCGTGCGGCGCTTGCTGAGGTTGGTCTTGGCGGTTTCTACCGGCGCGGGCGGGACTTCGTCCGGGTCCTCGATCACGAAGTCGTCGTCAACTTCGACTTCGATGGTGTCTTTTTCATCGCTCATGATTCAGCCTCAGGCGTGAACGGTCGTTGGCGCTCCTTATAACGACAAACCCTGCGCGGGTAAAAAAGATTTTTTTAATCGATCAAAGCCTTGAGACGCTATCGTTCAATCGTCAGAGGTCTTGGCCTTGTACTCGCACAGGTCTTCGATCCGACAACTGCCACACCGGGGCTTGCGCGCAATACACACGTAACGCCCGTGAAGGATCAGCCAATGGTGCGCATCCATGAGGTAATCCCTGGGCACAAATTTCATCAGCTTGTTTTCAACTTCCACCACGTTCTTGCCTGGCGCGATGCCGGTACGGTTGCTGACGCGGAAGATGTGCGTGTCGACTGCCATCGCCAACTGGCGGAACGCGGTGTTCAGGACCACATTCGCGGTCTTGCGGCCCACGCCGGGGAGGGCTTCGAGGGCCTCTCGGGTCTGAGGCACCTCGCCGCCGTGCAATTCAATCAGCAAACGGCACGTTTCGATCACGTTTCGGGCCTTGCTGTTGTACAGGCCAATGGTTGTGATATAGGCAGACAAACCCTCGACACCCAGCGCGTAAATCGCCTCAGGCGTATTGGCGACCGGGTAGAGACGCGCCGTGGCCTTGTTGACGCTGACATCGGTGGCCTGTGCCGAGAGAATCACGGCGATCAGCAGCTCGAACGGCGTGGTGTAGGCCAGTTCGGTTTTGGGATCGGGATTGTCTTCGTGCAAGCGACGAAAGATCTCAAGGCGTTTGGCGGCGTTCATGGGGTGGGCTTTTCCTGAAAAGACGGTGCTGCGGGCGCCGGGTTCTGCAATTGGGCCAGCGCATGCTCTGCCTCGTCGAGGCCACGCTGCAGTTGCACGAGTTGCGCAGCTTGTTCGGCAATCGGCGGGTGACCAAAGGCTTTCAACGACTTCAGCAGTTGAGCTCTGCTCATGGCGACCTGGGCGCGTGCCTGTTTCAACGCCGCGTCACTGCTTGTCGACGGTTTTGAGCGAATCCGCGCCAGGGCGGCTTGCGCCGGATCTGGCTGGAGAACGGCCGGCGTGACGGTCCGTAACGGGCGAGCCTGGCGTTCGGCCTGGCGTCGCTGCTCATCGCGCTGCAGGCGGGCCGAGCGCGCATCAAAGCGTTGCCGCGCACGACTGCGTTTGACGGCCCTGACGGATCGCTGCTCTTCATCCATCGCGCAATCACCAATGAACGGCACGGAGGTCACTGGCAACGGCAGCATGTCGATGCAGTCGACCGGGCAGGGCGCAACGCACAGATCACAGCCGGTGCATTCCTGCACGATGACGGTGTGCATCAGCTTGGCGGCGCCAACGATGGCGTCCACGGGGCAGGCTTGAATGCATTTGGTGCAACCGATGCATTCGGCCTCGCGAATGAACGCGACTTGCGCCGGCGCGCGGCCTCGTTCGATGTCCAGTTGCAGCACCGGCACTTTCAGCAGTCGAGCCAGTGCTGCGATGGTCTCGTCGCCGCCGGGTGGACACTTGTTGATGGCTTCGCCGCTCGCAATGCCTTCGGCGTAGGGCTGGCAGCCTGGATGGCCGCACTTCCCACACTGGGTTTGCGGCAGCAAGGCGTCGATGCGCTGAATCAGGCTCATGCTTGGACCAGATCGACGACCCGAGCGGGCCGTCGATAACGTGCAGAATGTTACGGTTCGGGTCGGGTTACTTGATGCGCTGACCGGGCTTGGCGCCGCTGTCAGGGCTCAGCAGGTAAATCTCTTCACCGCCAGGACCCGCTGCCATCACCATCCCTTCCGAGATACCAAAGCGCATTTTCCGCGGCTTCAGGTTGGCGATCATCATGGTCAACCGACCCTCCAGCTCCGCCGGGTTCGGGTAGGCACTTTTGATGCCGGAGAAGACGTTGCGCTTCTCGTCGCCGATATCCAGCGTCAGGCGCAGCAGCTTGTCGGCGCCTTCGACGTGCTCGGCTTTCTCAATGAGCGCGACGCGAAGGTCAATCGCCGCAAAGGCGTCGAAGTCGATCTCCGGAGAGAGCGGGTCTTTCGTCAGCTCGCCATTGCCCTGCGGTGCCGCACCTGTGTCGGTGGCGCTGGCGGCGAGGTCTTCTTTCGATGCGTCGGTCATGGCTTCCAATTTTACGGGGTCGATGCGGGTCATCAGCGGCTGGAACGGGTTGAGCTGATGATTGCTCAGCAGCGTCTGGTGGTCGTTCCAGGTCAGTGGCGCGACGTTGAGAAACCGCTCGGCGTCTGCGGCCAGATTCGGTAGCACAGGCTTGAGGAAGATCACCAACTGACGGAACAGATTGATGCCCAGGGCGCAGATCGCCTGAACCTCGTCCTGTTTGCCTTCCTGCTTGGCCAGCGACCACGGCGCCTTTTCGGCGATCCAGGCGTTGGCGCGGTCGGCCAGCGCCATGATTTCGCGCATCGCACGGGCAAAGTCACGTGCCTCGTAGGCGTCGGCAATGCTCGGCGCTGCGGTGCGGAAAGCGTCGGTCAACTCGGGCTCGGCATTGCCGGCCACCAGCAGACCTGCGTTGCCTTTCTGAATGAATCCCGCGCAACGGCTGGCAATGTTCACCACCTTGCCGATCAGGTCAGAGTTGACCTTCTGCACGAAGTCTTCAAGGTTCAGGTCGAGATCATCGACGCCACGGCCCAGCTTGGCCGCGTAGTAGTAACGCAGGTATTCCGGCGACAAATGTTCGAGGTAGGTGCGTGCCTTGATGAAGGTACCTCGGGATTTCGACATCTTCTGGCCATTGACGGTCAGGTAGCCGTGGACGTTGATGCCGGTAGGCTTGCGGAATCCCGAACCCTCGAGCATTGCTGGCCAGAACAGCGCGTGGAAGTTGACGATGTCTTTGCCGATGAAGTGGTAAAGCTCGGTGGTCGAATCCTTGCGCCAGAACGCGTCGAAGTCCAGCTCCGGACGGCGCGCGCACAGATTCTTGAAGCTCGCCATGTAGCCGATCGGCGCATCCAGCCATACGTAGAAATATTTGCCCGGCTCGTCGGGGATCTCGAAACCGAAATACGGCGCATCGCGGGAGATGTCCCACTGCTGCAGGCCGGAATCCAGCCACTCGGCGATCTTGTTCGCCACGGCGTCCTGCAACGTGCCGCTTCGCGTCCAGCTCTTGAGCATGGCGTCAAACGCAGGCAGGTCGAAGAAGAAATGCTTGGAGTCTCGGAGCACCGGGGTTGCACCGGAAATCGCGGACTTGGGGTCTTTCAGGTCAGTCGGGGCGTAGGTGGCACCGCACTTCTCGCAGTTATCACCGTACTGGTCTTCAGTGCCGCATTTCGGGCAGGTGCCTTTGATGAAGCGGTCGGCCAGGAACATTTTCTTTTCCGGGTCGAAATACTGCGTCACGGAGCGCGTGACGATGTGCCCGGCGTCGCGAAGACGTTTGTAGATCTCGCTCGACAGCTCGCGGTTTTCTTCGGCGTGGGTCGAGTGGAAGTTGTCGAAATCCACCAGAAAGTCAGCGAAGTCGGCGCTGTGCTCGGCCTGCACGTTGGCGATCAGTTGCTCGGGCGTGATGCCTTCCTTTTCGGCGCGCAGCATGATGGCCGAACCATGGGCGTCGTCCGCGCACACATAAATGCACTGGTTGCCACGGTGCTTTTGAAAGCGCACCCACATGTCGGTCTGGATGTACTCGAGCATGTGGCCAAGGTGAATGGAACCATTGGCATAGGGCAGGGCGCTGGTGACGAGAATCTTGCGTGGCTCGGACATTGGGCTCGGCTACTTGAAGTGAAACGGAGGTCGGCCACTATAAAGGCCTGAGCGTTTTTTTTCATCCCGCGCTGCATGTCGGAATCTGCCGATGTGCTTGAAAGAAAAACGTCGCTGCGCTCTTTATCGGGCATACAAGGTAGGATGGCCGCCTGTTTTACTCAGTCTTTAAGGAGTCACCCATGAGCGCTGTCAATCGCGCAACGGTGGAAGCCGTCCTTCGCCAGTACATCGATCCGTACTTGAATCAGGACCCGGTCAGTGCCGGGTGTGTCCGCGCCATCGAGATCGACGGGAGTCGCGTGAGCGTCCAGCTGGAGTTGGGATACGCGGCCGCGCTGTTCAAGAACGGCTGGGCGCAGATGCTGCAGATGGCGATTGAGGGGCTGGATGGCGTCGCCTCGGCCAGCGTCCAGATCACGTCGGTGATTCACCCTCACAAAGCCCTCGGCCAAATCCCCGGCCTGGCCAACGTAAAGAACATCGTGGCGGTTGCGTCGGGCAAAGGCGGCGTCGGTAAATCCACGACCGCGGCCAACCTGGCGTTGGCGCTGTCCCGGGAAGGTGCGCGTGTGGGCATTCTTGATGCCGATATTTACGGCCCGAGCCAGGGCGTCATGTTTGGCATTGCCGAAGGCACCCGTCCGAAGATCAAGGATCAGAAGTGGTTCGTGCCCATTGAGGCCCACGGCATTGAAGTGATGTCCATGGCGTTTCTGACCGATGACAACACACCGATGGTCTGGAGAGGGCCAATGGTTTCGGGAGCGCTGCTGCAGCTGGTGACCCAGACCGCCTGGAATGACCTGGATTATCTGGTCATCGACATGCCGCCTGGCACCGGCGATATCCAGCTGACCCTCGCGCAGAAGGTGCCGGTCGCTGGCGCCGTCATCGTCACGACCCCGCAGGACCTTGCATTGCTGGACGCGAAGAAAGGCGTGGAGATGTTCCGCAAGGTCAACATTCCGGTGCTGGGTGTCGTTGAAAACATGGCCGTTCACATCTGTTCGAACTGCGGCCATGCCGAGCATCTGTTCGGCGAAGGCGGAGGGGAGAAGCTGGCGACCCAGTATGGCGTCGAGCTGCTGGCCTCGCTGCCACTGTCCATGTTGATTCGAGAACAGGCCGATGGCGGCAAGCCCACGGCGATTGCCGAGCCTGAGAGTCAGATCGCAATGGTGTATCAGGAGCTGGCGCGCCATGTGGGCGCGCGGATCGTGCTGCAGGAAGCTGCCATGGCGGAGATACCGAGCATTTCTGTCAGCGACGATTGAGGCCTAAGCCAGAAGGCGAGATACGCGATGTGCCGGATGCTCGGCATGTCGCGGTGATGGGGTTTCAGGTGGAGGTTGCGGGCGGGATGTGCAGAAGTGCTTTTTTAACAGGCATAAAAAAACCCCGCTTTTGAGGGCGGGGTCTTTTAAGCGAATCAGTACAAGTTAGATAACTTGAACTTCTTCAGCTTGCATGCCTTTCTGGCCGCGGGTAGCGATGAAAGAGACCTGTTGGCCTTCTTTCAGGCTTTTGAAGCCGTCGGATTGGATAGCTTTGAAGTGAACGAACAGGTCGTCACCGGATTGTGGAGTGATGAAGCCGAAGCCTTTTTCATCGTTGAACCACTTAACGGTACCAGTTTGGCGATTAGACATGGTGTATCTCCTTGGACAAAGTTAACTGCGACTCAGGAAATGCCCTGGCCGAGACTGAGTGCAAAGAGCAGGAAAAATTCTTGGAGATGGTTGGATCGAAATTCAACATCGTGTAGATATTCTCAGTGACACAAGCAACACAGTGGAGCCACCTTACCCCACTTTTTCAGATGTGCAAAGGGGCTGTCTGCGATTTTTTCTTGAGGTGGCTCAACGACCTTAATGCACACGGCGCGCAATCTTTGAACCCGGAGCGTTCGACCGGTAAGATGCCGGACATCTTTTTCACCTCGCTATTCAGGACACCGCCATGAGCATCAAATCGGACAAGTGGATTCGCCGCATGGCGCAGGAACACGGCATGATCGAGCCGTTTGTGGAGCGTCAGGTGCGCGGCGAAGGCGCTGATCGAGTGATCTCTTTCGGTGTCTCCAGCTACGGCTACGACGTGCGTTGCGCCGACGAATTCAAGGTGTTCACCAACATCAATTCGGCGACGGTGGACCCGAAAAATTTCGATGAAAAAAGTTTTGTCGATATTAAAAGCGATGTCTGCATCATCCCGCCGAACTCGTTTGCACTGGCGCGCACCGTCGAATATTTCCGCATTCCGCGTAACGTGCTGACCATCTGTCTGGGCAAAAGCACTTACGCGCGCTGCGGCATCATCGTCAACGTGACCCCCCTTGAGCCTGAATGGGAAGGCCACGTGACGCTGGAGTTCTCCAACACCACCACGCTGCCGGCGAAGATTTACGCCAATGAAGGCGTCGCACAGATGCTTTTCCTGGAATCCGACGAAGAGTGTGAAGTCTCCTACAAGGACCGTGGCGGCAAGTACCAGGGCCAGCGCGGTGTGACGCTGCCGCGTACCTGATAGCGCCATTTGTCAGCCAGTTACTGAATTTGTCTCGGAATTCGCACTCTATTGACTGAACTGTTCCCATCCGCACCATGCGAATGGGGCCAACGCTCAGGAGTGCCCTATGAAGAGACACATCAACACCAGCAGCAAGGAACCCGACCCGAGTGCCAATCAGGTTGGTTTGCTGGCTTGGTCGCTGTTAGCGCATCCACACCTCAATAATATGGTCGCCGGGGGCATTCCCGGGCAGCCAGACCCGGACAGTCCAAACGAGTACCCCCAGCCTGACGAAGGCGGCGTGCCGACAATCCCGGACGAGCCGCCACCCGCGCCGGTCGCCTGATTCATGTCCCGTCGGTGCCGCGGCATCGGCGGGCATAATCTGTCCCCGGTTTGGTCGTCAGCTAATGACCAGCGGTGCCTCGGCGCACGTCGACCCGCGATCTCAAACTGCCCGCTTTTCTCAAACCGCCTCCCACACCGCCCCATCCCCCACGACATAGATTTTGCTGTTCTCAGCCCGATCAATATTCATTCCCCCCGTGAACGCGCCGAATGCCGGCAGCAGGCTCACCCGTGGCAGCACGTAGAAGCACGGCAGCCGCAATCGCTGGCGTCCACGTCCATATAGCCTGTACGCCGGGTGAACATGGCCCGCCAGTACGTGAAAGTCAGGGTGTGGGGCAGGTTCATGCTGCAGGGCATACGGCCCCAGAAACATCGGCTCCTCGACGACGTCCATGCGCAACGCCGGTGGCGGGTCCCCTGCTCGCTTGTCATGGTTCCCCCGAATGAGGGTGATTGCCAGATCGTGGTGTTTGTCACGCCAAGCCTGAATGGCCGACAGTGTGCGCGCCGCATGGGATTCCGGAGCATGAAGAAAATCCCCCAGAAAGATCAACCGATCGCAGTCGTAGCTCGCCAGCAGTGCATCCAGGCGCTGAAGGTTATCGTCGGTGGTGCCATGGGGCACTGGCTGGCCCAGCCTTCGGTAGGCAGCGGCCTTGCCAAAGTGGGCGTCGGCGATCAATAGCGCGCGCTCCGCCGGGTAATAAATGGCTTTGTCCGCCAGTAACCACAACTCCGCACCTGCCAGTTGAATCGAAAGATACGGCCTCACGTCATAACCTCAGGTCCGGCGGCTTTTTCCAGATCGCTGACCATGCGTGCGATGCGGTCGGAGAGTTTTTCGGTGCTGAGGCTTTCGCGCATGCGTTCGACCAGCAGCGGAAAGGCCATCGGGGTGGGGCGTTTGATCACGTGCAAATCCAGGGTCCGGTTATTGATGCGGCTGAGGGTTTGTTCGAGACGGGCCACGTCCAGCTCCTGTCGCAGTACTTCCTCCTGCGCTTGGGTCAGCAGCAGGTTGCTGGCGTCGTACTGTTTGAACACTTCGAAAAACAAGCCGCTGGAGGCCTGCAGTTGTCGGTTGCTTTTGGGGGCGCCGGGGTAGCCGGAGAACACCAGCCCGGCGATGCGGGCAATCTCGCGAAAGCGGCGCAAGGCCAGTTCACCGGCGTTCAGGCTGGCAATGATATCGGCCAGCAGCTCGTCTTCGGAAAACAGCTGAGTCGTCAGACGTTCATTCCAGTCGATCGGGGTGGCGCTGAGCAGTTCGAAGCCATAGTCATTCACGGCGATGGAGAAGGTCAGTGGCGTGTCCCGACTCAGTCGCCAGGCCAATAGGCTCGCCAGCCCCAGGTGAACATGCCGTCCGGCGAAGGGATACAGAAACAAATGCCAGCCTTCCCGGGACTTCAGGACTTCCGCGAGCAGCGTGTCCTTGCGCGGCAACGCTGACCATTGCCGTTGCACTTCGAGCAACGGGCTGACGATGTGCATCTCGGGACTGCTGAAATCGCCCCGGGCAGCCGCATCGAATTTCTCGACAACGGCATCGGCTAACTCGTTTGAGAGCGGCATCCGTCCGCCATTCCAGCGTGGGACGGCGGCTTTTTTGCTCGTCGCCTTTTTCACGTACGCGGTCATGTTCTCAACGCGCACCAGTTCCAGCAGACGACCGCTGAACAAAAAGCCGTCGCCCGGCTTCAATCGGGCGATGAAACCTTCTTCAACGCTGCCGAGGGATCCGCCCCCGCCGCCCTTGCTCCAATACTTCACATTGATGCTGGCGTCGCTGACGATGGTGCCCACGCTCATGCGGTGGCGGCGGGCAAGGCGCGCATCGGGGACGCGCCAGATGCCGTCTTCGTCCGGCTCGACGCGTCGATAATCAGGGTACGCCGTCAGCGACAAGCCGCCGTAGCGCACGAACGCCAGCGCCCATTCCCATTCTTCGTCGGTCAGGTCCCGGTAGGCCCATGCGGTGCGAACTTCGGCGAGTAACGCGTCGGGGGTAAAGCCGCCACCGAGGGCCATGCTCACTAAATGTTGTACGAGGACATCCAGCGGTTTGTGGGGTGATTCGCGGGGTTCGATCAGGCGGGCGTTGACGGCGTCGCGGGCGGCGGCGGCCTCCACTAGTTCCAGGCTGTGGGTCGGCACCAGCGTGACCCGTGACGGGCGGCCTGGCGCGTGGCCCGAGCGTCCCGCACGCTGCATCAACCGCGCGACACCCTTGGCCGAGCCGATCTGCAGCACGCGCTCGACTGGCAGAAAGTCCACGCCCAAATCGAGGCTGGAGGTGCAGACCACGGCTTTCAGGTGGCCTTCTTTAAGGGCGCGTTCAACCCAGTCACGGACCTCGCGGGACAGCGAGCCGTGGTGCAGCGCGATCAGCCCGGCCCAGTCAGGACGCGCTTCCAGCAGCGCCTGATACCAGACTTCCGACTGCGCCCGGGTATTGGTGAACAGCAGGCAACTGGAACTGCTGTCCACTTCGGCCAGCACCTGGGGCAGCATGCGCAAGCCTATGTGCCCGGCCCAGGGGAAGCGCTCGATGGAGGGCGGCAGCAGCGTGTCGACGATCAGTTCCTTGACCACTTTGCCGTGAACGGTGGTGCCGTGGTCGCCCACCAGCACCTGTTGCGCGTGATCTTGATTGCCGAGGGTCGCGGAAAGGCCCCAGATGACCAATTCGGGATTCCACTGGCGCAGCCTGGCCAGCGCCAGTTGCAACTGGATGCCGCGCTTGTTGCCGATCAGCTCGTGCCATTCATCGACAACGACCATCTTCAGCGTCGACATCGTCGCCTGAGCATCGGCGCGGGTCAGCAGCAGTGTCAGGCTCTCCGGCGTGGTGATCAGCGCGGAGGGCAGGCGCCGGCCCTGTTTGGCGCGTTCGCTGCTGCTGGTGTCGCCGGTGCGCAGGCCGACGCTCCAGGGAATCTGCAAATCCTGCAGCGGACCTTCCAGCGCCCGTGCGGTGTCGGCAGCGAGGGCGCGCATGGGCGTAATCCATAGCACGCTCAGGGGAGCGGCAACGGGCTTGCGCTTGCGCGGCTTATGCTCGGTTGGTTCGGGCGCGGACCGGGCGAACTGGTTGAGGGCGGCGAACCACACCGAGTAGGTTTTGCCCGCGCCGGTGCTGGCGTGCAGCAGACCCGACTCGCCGCGAGCAACGGCGGCCCAGACTTCTTTCTGGAAGGGGAAGGGTTTCCAGCCGCGCTCGGCAAACCAGCGCTTGGCGAAATTGACGGCTTTTGGCATGCGCAGGCTCTGGGAGGGGTTAAGTCAGAGACCGTCGGGAGGGTGCAATAGTTTGATGGAATATCCGTTTGGATCGATTGTTGTCGAGCAGAGATGTACCGGCTGTATCGGGCATTGTGGGAGCGAGCTTGCTCGCGAATTCGGCGGGTCAGCAACAGGTGGGCTGACTGACAGAATGCCTTCGAGAACAAGGTGGAACGCCACCCCGGTCGCTCCCACAGGTTATGCGTGCGCGCCTTACAACGGTGAGGCGTCAGGCCCGCAATTACTTCAAATTCCCACTCAAAAACTGCTGCAAACGCTCGCTCTTCGGGCTGCCCAGCACGTCGTCCGGGTGGCCCATTTCTTCGATCTGGCCTTGGTGCAGGAACACCACCTGATTGGCAACCTTGCGGGCGAAGCCCATTTCGTGGGTCACCAGAATCATGGTCCGGCCTTCTTCTGCGAGGCCTTGAATCACCTTCAACACTTCGCCGACCAATTCAGGGTCGAGCGCCGATGTAGGCTCGTCGAACAGCATGATTTCCGGTTCCATCGCCAGGGCGCGGGCGATGGCCACACGCTGCTGCTGGCCGCCGGACAGAAACGCCGGGTATTGATCGGCGACGCGCGCGGGCAGCCCGACCTTGTCCAGGTATTTATGCGCGCGGGCCTCGGCCTCGGCTTTTGACACCCCCAGCACCCGGCGCGGGGCCATGGTGATGTTTTCCAGCACCGTCATGTGGCTCCACAGGTTGAAATGCTGGAACACCATCGCCAGCCGCGTGCGAATCCGCTGCAGCTCGGCCGGATCGGCAACGCGCATACCGCCGGCGTCGCTGACCATGCGCACGGGCTGGCCGTCCAGGCTCATGGCGCCGTCATTGGGTTGTTCGAGAAAATTGATGCAGCGCAGGAAGGTGCTCTTGCCCGAGCCGCTGGCGCCGATCAGGCAAATCACGTCGCCGACGCTGGCCTTGAGCGACACCCCTTTGAGCACCTCGTGGTCACCGTAGCTTTTGTGCAGGCCATCGATGGTCAGTTTGTACATGAAGGGCAGTCCTCAAGGAGAAAGTAGGTAGCCGCTGCGGTAGGCTTCGGTGCCGGCGACATGGGCGATGACCATGCCGGCGGTCGCCATGCGTCGCAATGAGCGGGCGTACATAAGGCCAGCGTTGGCCGTGTGGATCGGGGTCACCGTGTCGCTGATCGGGTCGATGACCTCAGCGATCAATTGCCCCGCCTCGACGTATTCGCCGGGCAGTGTGCAGAACACCAGCAGACCGCCGACCGGCGTGGCAACAGGTTCGACGCCCGCCAGCGGAGTCGCCGGGTAAATCAGTTCAGGGGGCGCAACCGGCTCGCCGGCAATAGCGCCATGGTGCATCAGGTAACTGATGATCGCCTGGCAATCGCGGCTGGCGAGAGCGTGATTGACATCCCCCTGGCCGCGCAACTCCAGGGTCACGGAAAAACTGCCCAGCGGGATCGGGAAGCGCTTGGCAAACCGCTGCTGCAGTTGCCACCAGACCAGCGTGAAACATTCGTCGAATGACTGCCCGCCAGAGTCGGTCGCCAGCAGGCTCGCCTGGGCGCCGAGATAGCGCGACAGCGCCTCGACCTGCGGCCAGGCCTCGGGCGTGGTGTACAGGTGCTCGACGGATTCGAAATCACAATGCAGGTCCAGCACCACATCAGCGTCACAGGCCAGCCGTTGCAACGTCAGGCGCTGGGACTCCAGTTGGGTGCTGCCGACGCAGTTATTCAGTGCGGCCAGCAGGGTTTTCCGGATCAGCGTGATGTTGCCCTTGGGGTCATCGGTCAGCAGCGCTTCGACTTCATCCCCCACTTGCTGGCCGAGGTCGACGAAGCGGCGATTGAAATTCTGCCCGCTCTCAAGCTCGTAACGGCCCAGCGGCATGTCCATCAGGACCTGTTCCAGGCCGACCGGGTTGGCCACCGGAACGACCACCACTTCGCCGAGCAACTGGCCGGCGTTTTCAAGCTCGGCCAGTCGCTGCTTCAAGTACCAGGACACCAGCATGCCCGGCAGTTCGTCGGCGTGCAGGGACGACTGGATGTAAACCTTGCAGGCGCCGTTTTCCGGGCCGTAGTGAAAGCTGTGGATCTGCCGCGCGGTGCCGGGCACCGGGGCCAGCAGATCATGGGTCTGGTGTCGCATGCAGGGTTCCTAGTGAGTCGGGCCGAGGAAGGCCAGCCAGCGGCGTTCAGCCAGTCGGAACAGGCCCACCAGAATGAACGTGACCGTGAGGTAGATCAGCGCCGCGATGCCAAACGACTGGAACGTCAGGAAGGTGGCCGAGTTGGCGTCACGTGCGACCTTGAGGATGTCCGGCACGGTGGCGGTGAAAGCCACGGTGGTCGAGTGCAGCATCAGGATCACTTCGTTGCTGTAATAAGGCAGCGAACGGCGCAGCGCCGACGGCATGATCACGTAGGCGTACAAGCGCCAGCCGGTCAGGCCGTAAGCCTTGGCCGCCTCGACTTCGCCGTGGTTCATGCTGCGAATGGCGCCAGCGAAGATTTCGGTGGTGTAGGCGCAGGTGTTCAGGGCGAAGGCGAGGATGGTGCAGTTCATCGCGTCACGGAAGAACGCGCCGAGCATTGGCTGCTCACGTACGGCGGCGATGCTGTAGATGCCGGTGTAGCAAATCAGCAACTGGATATACAGCGGCGTTCCGCGGAACAGGTAGGTGTAGAACTGCACCGGCCAGCGCACCAGCGGATTGCGCGACACGCGGGCAATGGACAGCGGAATCGAAACGACAAAGCCAATGGCGATGGAGGCACTGAGCAGCCACATCGTCATGGCCAGGCCGGTGATGTTCTGGCCGTCCGTATAAAGGAAGGCGCGCCAGTACTCTTGCAGCAACTCGATCATCGTTGAGCCTCCCGGCTGCCGGCGGCATAACGCCGTTCGGCCCAGCGCAGGGCGAAGTTGGACACGCTGGTGATGACCAGATAGATCAGTGCGGCGAGTACCAGGAAGTAAAACAGCTGATACGTGCTCTTACCCGCGTCCTGCGCGGCCTTGACCAGATCGGCCAGACCGATGATCGACACCAGCGCCGTAGCCTTGAGCACCACTTGCCAGTTGTTGCCAATGCCGGGCAGGGCGAAGCGCATCATCTGCGGAAACACCACCATGCGAAACCGTTGCGAACGGCTGAGCCCGTAAGCCGTGGCGGCTTCGACCTGACCGCGCGGTACGGCAAGGATCGCGCCGCGGAAGGTCTCGGTGAAATACGCGCCATAGATGAAGCCCAACGTAATGACGCCGGCAGAGAAAGGGTCGATCTCGATGTAATCCCATTCCATCGCTTCGGTAAGCGTGGTCAGCCAGGTTTGCAGGCTGTAGAAGATCAGCAGCATCAGCACCAGGTCCGGTATACCCCGGATCAGCGTGGTGTAGATCTGGGCCGGGACCCGCAGTACCGCGGCTTTTGACAGTTTGGCACTGGCGCCCAGCAGGCCGAGCACAATGGCCAGCAGCAGCGACATTACCGATAATTTGACGGTCATCCAGGTGCCTTGCAGCAACAGCGGGCCGAAGCCTTTCAGGCTGAATGCTGACAGTCCCAGGTTTTGCAGGAGAGTTTCGAACATGTGCAACCTATACAGTCAATAAAAACGCCCGTTAACTTCAGCAGCGGATTCTGGCTGAAATCAACGGGCGTCTGTTTGCTTATTTACCGCTGTACAGATTCAGATCGCCGAAGTGCTTCTTCTGGATCTCGGCGTACTTGCCGTCATCGTGTAACGCTTTGATACCTTTGTCCAAAAGCGCTTTCAGGTCCTTGTTACCTTTCGAGATGCCGACGGCCGTTTTGGCTGGCAGCAGGGGATCGTCGATTGGCTTGCTAACTTCATAGTCTGCGCCTTGTGGCGACTTCAGGAAGCCCAGCTCGGCTTGCAGCATGTCTTGAACCGAGGCGTCCAGACGACCAGAAACGAGGTCGGCATACACCTGATCCTGGTTGGCATAGGCCTGGGTTTTCACGCCCGCCTTGTCCAGAACGGCCTTGGCGTAGGCTTCCTGGATGGTGCCTTGCTCGTAACCCACGGTTTTGCCTTTGAGCGACGCAGTGTCAGCGCTCAGGCCGGAGCCTTTTTTGTAGACAAGCGACGTAGGGCCGGAGAACAGTTCGCTGGAGAAGTCGATGACTTTCTCGCGGGCCGGGGTCACGGTCATGGAGGAGATCACGCCGTCGAACTTGTTGGCTTTCAGGCCCGGGATCATGCCGTCGAAATCGCTTTCGACCCACTTGCACTTGACCTTCAGTTCAGCACAGATCGCGTTGCCCAGATCGATATCGAAGCCCACCAGGCTGCCATCGGCGGCTTTGGATTCGAATGGCGCGTAGGAAGGATCGACGCCGAAACGCAGCTCCTTGTATTCCTTGGCCATTGCGTTACCGGCGGCCAGACAGATGGCGAGTGCGGAAAGGGTCAGCCATGCTTTTTTCATCGTTCAGTCCTTAAAACCAAATTGAGCGTTGGGAACACGCGAAGGCTTGCTACCGGCAAAAGCCAGACCGCAAATAGACAGCAATTTCCGAACCAAACAAACGAACGCGCGTTTTAAATGTACGGAGTTGTCGCAATGATGACTTAGAGCCATCTTTTGACTTTTTTTGAGGCCCCGCAGGCACCGGCAGAGTAGCCGTATCCCGTTGAGAGTGGGCGAAAAAGTTGCAGCCTCAAAGGTCTGCAGCGGTGCTTTTTACAGCGGAGGGGAGATTCGAAACGCCTTGTGGGGCGTGCCGTTGAGAGACTGGGGCTTGTAGTGCGCCCCATTTCAGCGCATTCGACGCGGGCGCGAGCCAGCCTCGCGCACCGCGACGGTGCTCAGGCCAGCAGGTCCTGAAGCGTCGCCAGGCTGTCGGCTTCGGCGACGGGTTTGTCGAGGCGCCACCGCAGCATCCTCGGGAACCTGACGGCGATGCCGCTTTTGTGCCGTTTCGACAGCGCAATGCCCTCGAAGCCCAACTCGAATACCAGGGTCGGGGTAACACTTCGGACCGGGCCGAACTTGTCGACGGTGGTCTTGCGGATGATCGCATCGACTTTGCGCATCTCCTCGTCGGTCAAGCCTGAATACGCTTTGGCGAAGGGCACCAATGTCCGTTCGCTGGATTCCGGCGGGCCGTCCCAGACCGCGAACGTGTAGTCGCTATACAGACTGGCGCGGCGGCCGTGACCGCGCTGGGCGTAGATCAACACCGCATCGACGCTGAACGGGTCCATTTTCCACTTCCACCACACGCCCATGTCCTTGGTGCGTCCGACGCCGTACAGCGAATCCCGCGCCTTGAGCATCATGCCTTCCACGCCAAGACTGCGGGAGGCCTCGCGCTGCCGGCCGAGGTCGAGCCAGTCGGTGCCGGTCAGGACGGGAGAGGGCATCAGCACCGGGCTCTGGGCGTTGGCGATGACCTTTTCCAGCTGCGTGCGTCGCTCATGTTGCGGGCGACTGCGCCAGTCATGGCCTTCCCATTCCAGCAGGTCATAAGCCAGCACGACAACCGGCACGTCTTCCAGAATCTTCTTGCCGAGGGTCTTGCGGCCGATCCGCTGTTGCAGCAGAGCGAAGGGCTGCACCGACGGCGTCGCTTCGCCGGGCGTGCCTGGGGCTGGGGTGTCCAGAGCGAATTCGCCTTCCTCGGCATTCTCCGGGGTCGCGGCTTTCCAGACCACGATCTCGCCGTCGATCACCGTGCCGTCGGGCAGGCATTGAGTCAGGCTGTGCAGTTCCGGGAAGCGATCCGTGACCAGTTCTTCGCCCCGCGACCAGATCCACAGGCGACCTTCGCGCTTGACCACCTGGGCGCGGATGCCGTCCCACTTCCATTCCACCTGCCAGTTTTCGGCGGCGCCCAGCAGGTTCTCGAACTGATCGACCGGCTGCTGCAGCGCATGGGCGAGGAAGAAGGGGTAGGGCTGGCCACCCCGCTGTGCGTGTTCGTCGGCCGACTCTTCGGCGATAAGCTTCAAATAGCCCTCGGCGCTGGGGCGATGGGAAAGATCGGTGTACCCGACGAGTCGCTGGGCCACGCGCTTGCTGTCGATATCGGCCAGCGCGGCGAGGGCACGGGTCACCAGCAGCTTCGAGACACCTACCCGGAAACTGCCGGTGATCAGCTTCAAGCAGACCATCAGGCTTTGCGGGTCCAGTTGCGACCAGAACGTCGGCAGGCGCTCGAGCAATTCTTCCGGGGGCAGGCCACGCAGGGGCAGCAGATGGTTTTCCATCCAGCTGGCCAGGCCTTCCTCTGAGCTGTGCTCGGCTTTAGGGAGCAACAGCGACAGGGTTTCCGCCAGATCGCCTACCGCCTGGTAACTCTCCTCGAACAGCCATTCCGGCAGTCCGGACAGCAACAGCGCCTGCTCACGCAACATGCGCGTCGGCACCAGTTGCCGTGGGCGTCCGCCGGACAGGAAGTACACCGCCCACGCGGCGTCTTCGGGGGCGGCATTGCTGAAATAAGCTTTCATGGCCGCCAGTTTGGCGTTGCTGGAGGTGGTGGCGTCCAGGTCGGAATACAGCTCGGCGAAGGCCTTCATGACGAGGCCTCGCCTGTCGATGCAGGTTCGGGTGCGGGTTCGGTCTTGGCCGCTGCGTCGTCCTCTTCGTCGCCGTATTCGGTGCTGAAACCCTGGGCGTCGAGGCCCAGTTCCCGCAGGTAGCGCACCAGCACGGCCACCGAGCCGTGGGTGACCATCACTCGTTCAGCGCCGGTGTTTTCGATGGCCCAGAGCAAGCCGGGCCAGTCGGCATGGTCGGAAAGGGCGAAGCCGCGATCGACGCCGCGCCGACGTCGTGTGCCGCGCAGCATCATCCAGCCGCTGGCGAAGGCGTCGCTGAATTCGCCGAATCGGCGCATCCAGGTGCTGCCGCCGGCGGACGGCGGTGCGACGATCAGGGCGCTGCGCAACGCGGGGTCGGTTTTTTTGAAGTCACCGGCGTAGTGGGTTTCCGGGATGCGCACGCCGGCCTCGCGGTAGACGCGGTTCAGCGGTTCGACGGCGCCATGGACGAGGATCGGGCCGATGCTGGGGTCGATGCCGTGGAGGATGCGTTGGGCTTTGCCGAATGAATAGGCGAAGAGGACGCTGGCTTTGCCGGCGGCGGCATTGGCGAGCCACCATTCGTTGATGCCGGCGAAGATTTCCGATTGGGGCTGCCAGCGGTAGATCGGCAGGCCGAAGGTGGATTCGGTGATGAAGGTGTGGCAGCGCACGGGTTCGAAGGGGTCGCAGGTGCCGTCGGTTTCGACTTTGTAGTCGCCTGAGGCGACCCAGATTTCGCCCTGGTATTCGAGGCGGACCTGGGCGGAGCCGAGGACGTGGCCGGCCGGGTGAAAGCTGAGTTTGACGCCGTGGTGGGTGATGCTTTCGCCGTAGGCAAGGGTCTGGAGGTTGATGTCCTGGCCCAGTCGGGAGCGCAGTATGCCTTCGCCGGGTGCGGCGGCGAGGTAGTGTTCATTGCCGGTGCGGGCGTGGTCGCCGTGGGCGTGGGTGATGACGGAGCGTTCGACCGGGCGCCACGGATCGATGTAGAAATCACCGGGCGGGCAGTAGAGGCCTTCGGGGCGGGCAATGACGAGATCCATGGTTTGACCGGGTTTGGGGACTTGTCAGGTAGAGCGGTGGCGGGGCGCAGAAGTTCGGTTGGGATTTTGGGTCCCGATCTCGAGATCAAGAGCGTCTGCCTGGGGGCAGACTGTTTCGGCTTCGCCGAGTTACTTGGAAAAGCACCCCAAGTAACCAAGGGTGCTTGCTCTCGGTTGGGCCCGACTTCGTCGGGTTCCTTCACTCCGGTCTTGCTCCGTGGGCCCGCGCCGAACGGACATCCATGTCCTGACGGCGCTCTCGCCGCATCCATGCGGCTCGGCCCACTGCGCAAGACCTGCGTTCAGCCTGCACCAAAGTCGCGTTTGGCGGTGGCTGGACTTTTTGTGTTCGAAAGATCTAAAGCAGATCAAGGGCTTCCCGGCTGAAGCCGGTCCCACTGACGGTACGCGGTGTGCTTTTTAGTGGGACCGGCTCTAGCCGGGAAGGGGCCGGTATGGGCACCCTCAATCTGGATGCACGCATCGCTTTTAGTGGGACCGGCTTCAGCCGGGAAGGGGTCAATTCAGGCGCCACTTCTTTGATCATTCCCACGCTCTGCGAGGGAATGATCCCGAGACGCTCCGCGTCATCCCGGATGGCTCGGCCATTTACTTCCCGGGCGTCAGCGTCAGGCGTTGTTTGCCGTAGGCTTTTTCGAAGTTTTCCGGTTGCATTGGCACGGACATGTACAGGCCTTTCATCCAGGGGTCGATGCCATTGGCGTTGTACGGGCTCGCGGGGTTGCCGGATTGGCCCGCGGCGTTTTGCGCCATCATCGGTTCTTGTTGAGCGAAGTCAACGATGATGCGCATGGCCGGGACAACAGCGGCGTTGAAGTCCTGGCCCCAGTGGAAGCCCGAGGCGTTGAGCGTGGTGTGGTCGCCGCCGGTGGCGATCGGGCCTTTGATCACGCTTGCCTTGCTGCCGCCCAGCGCAGCGGTGAGTTGGGCGCTTTGGGCGGTCCAGGTGGTCTGGTGCAACTTGCCCCACTGCCAGGCCTTGTGATCGGCGCCCAGCTGGCTTTCGCCAACAGTGATGGCGGCGGCCAGGCTACGGGCGAGGATGGCGGGTTTGTCTTCTTTTTGCGGCGTTTTCACGTCGTCCCAATACGGACTGTCTTCACGCCCCAGCAGGTGATCGGCCTGGGGCGAGTAGGACAGGTCCGCGCTTTGCACCAGCGCTTTCCAGGCAGGGCTGGTTTCCGGGCCGAGTTCGTCGAGGAAGGTCTGGCGGGCGCTTTCTTGCAGGAACAGCTCGTAAATCGCCGCATCTGCCGAACCCGGCGACAGTCTGCCGTCGAACGCCATCAGGCGGGTCAACGCTTCGCGGGCTTTGTCGCGCTCTGGCGCGGGCAGGGCGTCGATGGCCTGTTTCAGCGGCGCGGACATGCCGGGCTCGGAGAACATTTTCTTCAGTTTGGCGGCGAAGGTCGTGGTCTGGTCGTATTGCATGGCGACGGTGCTGCGGGTGTCCTGCTTGCCGGCATTGGCCAGTTCGGCGATGCGTTCGGCGCGCTCCGGATAGTCCCAGGAATTGGACAGCTGCATGCCATAGCCTTTTGGCACGGTGCGTTGGTTGGCAGTGGCGATCCAGCCTTGTTGCGAATCCTGATCGTACGGATGCAGCATCGCGTCGGCGTAGCCGTCCCAGTCGAACCGGCCGTCCCAGCCCGGCGAAGGAATCAGGCCGAGCCCGTCGCGGCGGTTCGGGTATTTGCCGGTCACTTGCCAACCCGTGTTCGAGGCATCGGCGAACACCATGTTCAGGGTGATTGCGCGGATTTCCCGGGTGGTGTCGAACGCCCGCTGCACGTTTTGCGCGCGGGTCAGATCGAAGAGGGCGTCGAGGGTTTTGTCGTCTTTGGCATCCGGCGTCTGCAGGGCGATGCCCAGGCCGCTGGCCAGTTGCGCGGAACTCGCGTTGAGCAGCGGGCCATGACGGGTTTCGTAGGCGGGCTCGCGCACCGGGCTCTGGCCTTTGACGAAGTAGGTTTCCTCATGGGCGCCCGCCGCGACCCATTTGCCGTCGGCCATGACCATCAGGCGGTTGTTCTCGCGCTTGAGCTTCTCCAGGAACAGGTCCTGATTGTCGCCCATCGCCGGGCCCGTGCCCCAGGCCAGTTTGCCGTTGAAACCGGACAAGACCAGCGGCAAGCCCGCAACGGTCGCGCCTGCAGCCTGGTATTTCGGCGAGCGGATCTGCACGAAATTCCACATCGACGGCAGTGTCGGGGCCAACTGGCTGTCGGTGGCCAGCAGGCTCTTGCCGGCGCGGGCGCGCTGAGGCGAGATCACCCAGTTGTTCGACGCCGAAACGCCCAGCAGGTTGAGGTCCGAAAGCTGCAGCGCCGCTTTGTCCAGATCGCTCAGCCCCGGCAGTTGGCTGCCCAGGTTCAGGCCTTTGAGCTTGTCGGCTTCAGCGAAGGGCAACGCTTCGTCGGGGTAGGTCGGCAGCAGCCAGGCCAGCTTGTCCGCGCCGACTTTCTGCGCCAGCACCAGCGAGGAAATCTCCTCCTGCAGGTTCACCGACAGGCTGAAGTTGAGCAGGCTGAAGATCAGCGCCGAGTCTTCGGGCTTCCAGTATTCAGGCTTGTAGCCCGAGTCGGCGAGGTCAGCCGGCAGTTTGTCGCGGTAGCGGAACAGGTAAGCGTTGACGCCGCGCGCGTACACCTCGAAGAAGCGTTTCAGGCGCGGCGACGAGGCGGCATACAACTGGCCGGCGGTTTGTTTGAGGTTGGCGGCGCGCATCATGCGGTCCAGATCGAGGGCGCCCGGCCCTGCGATTTCCGACAGTCGGCCCTGGGCGAGCAGGCGCATTTGCATCATTTGCGTAATGCGATCGCTGGCGTGGACATAGCCGAGCGTAAACAGCGCGTCATGGAACGTACTGCTTTCTATCAGCGGCAAGCCCAGATTGTTGCGGCGAATGGAAACGTTCTGCGCCAGCCCTTTAATGGCAAACACCCCGCTGGCAGGCGGCAGGCTGTCGCGGTCTTCACCGCCCAGCTGGCAACCGGCCAGGCTCAAAAGTCCAATCATGGCAGCGGCCGCGCTCATGCGCGTCTTCAAAGTTGAAAGGGCTGGCGAGGCCATGATGGAGCTCCTGCGGGGGTGGACGTAGAAAAGGCGCTACGTTAGAGAGCAGGCGGGCGTCACGCAAGCAGGGGGAGGGAGTTTATTTTCGGATTTCAGAGGGGACATCAGCGCGTCCCCCTGAACCCTGTCGACGCTGGGATTACGGCTTCGGGGGATTGATCTTGTCCACCAGTGCGTAGGCCCGCTTCACCGCATCGCGATTGGCCACCGCGTCAAACCAGCGCTTCAAGTGCGGGAAGTCATCCAGGTTCTGCTCCTGAAACGTATGCGGCACGATCCACGGGTAGATCGCCATGTCTGCGATGCCGTAGTCCTCGCCCGCAACGAAGGTGCGATCGGCCAGACGCTCGTTCAACACGCCGTACAAACGCGCGGTTTCGTCGACGTAGCGCTTGATCGCGTAGGGGATTTTTTCTTTGGCGAACCGGTTGAAATGGTGATTCTGGCCGGCCATCGGGCCCAGGCCGCCCATTTGCCAGAACAGCCATTGCAGAGTTTCCTGCCGGCCGCGCAGGTCTGTCGCAATGAACCGGCCGGTCTTCTCGGCCAGGTACAGCAGGATCGCGCCGGACTCGAACAGGCTCAGCGGTTCGCCGCCGTCAGCAGGCTGGTGGTCGACGATGGCTGGAATTTTGTTGTTGGGGGAGATCTTCAGAAAATCGGATTCGAACTGCTCGTTCGCGCCGATATTGACCGGGAAAATGGTGTACGGCAGACCCGCTTCTTCGAGGAAAATCGAAACTTTGTGGCCGTTGGGGGTGGTCCAGTAGTGCAGATCGATCATTGCGCGCTCCAGGTGAAGTCATCACGACTGCCATTAAGGCTGCACCTGTTTTACGCCTTCAAACGTCCAGCGTACAAATGAAAACGGCCTGAAGATCAGGCCGTGGAAGGAGCCGGGTGCGTTACGCGCCGTGGCACTTCTTGAATTTTTTCTCGCTGCCGCACGGGCAAGGGTCGTTGCGGCCGACATCCTTGAGCGTGTTGCGGACCGGCTCTTGAGGTGCGTGGCCGCAATGCGGGCCGTGCACGTGGCCGTGGTCATGATGGTGATCGTGATGGTCGTGATCGTGGTCACAATCGGGACCGTGCACGTGGGCTTGCTGGTTCATGGGGTTACTCCGGAATCAAATCGCCGGGGATTATGTCGCCATTGCGCCCGATGCGCACGCTGTGTCCGAATAAAAATCCGGTCTTGAGCTTGCCTTCCAACCGGTAATGCACTGGCTGATTGGCTTTGCCGAGCACCTTGGAGATGTCCTTGAGGTGCTCCCACAGATTGGTGCGGATCGGCACGGAGAAGTTTTTGTGGCTGTTGGCTTTGACGATGAACCAGTCGCTGTAGACGCCTTCGCTGAGCAACATGTCGTTGAGCAGGATCTTGTAGCGCAGGCCGCGGACCAGCAGGCTGGAGTCGTTGGGGTTGTCGACCCGAAAGCGCAGCTTGAAGTCCTGACGCAGCAACTTGGCCTTGACCACCTCGACCTTGAGCAGCTTGACGTCGGGGTCTTCGAAGCCGCCGGTTATCCAGGTCGAGCAGCCCGACAGCGCCAGGAGCGCGAGGAGGCCTGCGATTCTGAGGACGTGTGCTGCAAACATCATGGGTCGCTCCCTTTGTGTCCGGTCTGATAGGCCCGGTCTGACCGCCACTGCACGTGACTCGCCGTTCTCCACAGCCTGCGCCATACTCGCGCCATGTGTCGAAGGAGTATTGACCATGAAGCTCTACGAAATCGTATTTTCCGGCCAACTGGTGCCCGGCGCGCAGCCGGATCTGGTCAAGGCCAACCTGGCGAAGCTGTTTCAGGCGGACGCTCAGCGCATCGCGTTATTGTTCTCCGGCCGTCGGCTGGTGCTGAAAAACAACCTCGATGAGACGGCCGCCGAAAAGTACCGCTCGACCCTCGAACGTGCCGGAGCCATGGCCCAGGTCGTGCCCATGGCGCACGTCGTGGAGGCCCCTGTTGCAGAAGCGTCCGCCCAGGTTGAAGTGGAAGAGGTCGAACTGGCACCGCCGCCCGACGAGCCGAGCTGGACGCGCAAGCCCTCAAGCCTGACGGCGCCGCCCAACGACGCCACGCCGACGCGTAAAGCCAGTGTCAAGCCGCGTGATGTTTACATGGCTGCGTTTGTGGACGTCGAGGCGCCTGACTACACGCTCTCCGAGCCGGGCGAGGACGTGCAGGATCCGAGAATGCCGACGCGTGCGCCGCAGTTGGACCTGTCCGGCTTGAGCCTGGCCCCGGCGGGCGCTGATCTGGGTCAGGACAAGCCGGTTGAGCACGTGCTGGTGCCGGACGTTTCCCACATCCGCCTGGCCTGAGGACTGCCTGTCACAGAGGTTACTGGCGTTGCCGCTGACAGGTCAGGCGAGATAAGCCGAACAGCACTTCTTGAATTTTTGCCGGCTGCCGCAGGGGCAGGCGTCGTTACGACCGGCTTTGAGCGAGACCGTCGGGTCGATGAAATACCAGCGTCCCTCATGCTGCACGAACGCCGAGCGCTCGCGATGACAATGCTCGCCCTCGGCATCGTGCCAGCGGGCGCTAAAGGTCACGAACGCGTGTTCTGGCTGGCCGCCGATCAACTCGGCGCCTTCCACTTCCAGGCCCAGCCAAGTGCTCTGGGCGCTCCACTGGCTGATGGCATCTCGGTTCAGCCCGGGCTGCTGCGCCGGCAATGTGGTGTCCAACAGATAGTCCACCAATCCCAGCACATAAGCGCTGTAGCGCGAACGCATCAGCGCTTCGGCGCAAGGGGCAGGCTGACCGGCGTGATAGCGGCCGCAGCAACCGTCGAGAAGATTGCCGCTGCCGCAGGGGCAAATTGCGCTGCTCATGATGCGTCTCTCACCACCAGTACTTGCCGTAATTCTCCGGATTGGCCCAGAACTTCGCGTTCAGCCAGTCCGGCACCTGTTTGTATTCCCGCAGATCGTAGGTGAACAGCGTGAGCACTTGCTCATTCCGGGAAAACCGTTCACTGGCCTGGAGTGCCAGCGAGTAGAAATCAGTGGATTGCCAGCCGCAGGCATCAAGGTCGGCCAGCACGGCGATCCGGCTGGCATTGAGATTGCGGATCCCGCCCAACAGCTCCAGCCCCGCGCGCTTGGGTATGTGCTCCAGACAGTCCACCACCAGCGCCAGATCAAAACGCTGCCCGGCCAGATCAGCGGGCAAAAGGCCCGGTGCCGCCTGGGCCAGTTCGGTTTGCGGATGCGCTTCGCGAAAAGCCTGCAACGCCGGAAATTCCTCGGCGCCCACCAGCAGCAAACGCTTCGGCGCATAGAGGTCGAGCAGGGCGGCGAGGGCCTGTTGCGGCGTGCGGCTGGAGAAGCGATCAGTCATTGGAGTTCCTCGGTCAGGCGGGCAAGGGTAGCGCGCTGAACTTCGATGGCCTAGTGCTTGAACTTTTTCATTTCGCGATATAACAAAGCGTACGGAGTGAAGGCAAAAGGCTATTCCCCAAAGAAGAGTCCGGATTGTGCGGTGAAATCCCATAAACCCCTGAAATCGGGGTGGCGAACGGCCCCACACGCGTCTTTACTGCATTTCAGTCGGTTTTAGCCGATACCAAAGGAGAAGAACTGTATGAGCATGATTCGGACAGCGTTACCTCTGATTTTGGTTACCAGTGTATTGACGGGCTGTGCGGGCTTGCAAAAGACCGACTGGCCACTGTGTGCGGCCGGTGGCGCGCTGACTGGCGCCGCGATCGGCGCCTTCCAGACCGCCTCGGTGGCGGCAGGCTTCGGTGGTGCGGTGGGCGTGATGGCCGGCGCGTACTGCTGGGCCCACGGGGACGGTGATGATGACGGCGACGGCGTCCTCAACAGCAAGGACAAATGCCCGAACACGCCGAAAGGCACCCCGGTCGATGCGACCGGTTGCCCGATCGTGACACCTGCGCCTGAGCCAGTTGCTGCTCCGGTGGTGCTGCCGAAAGAAGAAATCATCACCATTCGTGACGTGCACTTCGAGTTCAACAAAGCCACGCTGACACCGGGTGACAAACAGCAGCTGGACATGGTTGCGACCAAACTCAAAACCGAAGCCCCGAACGTGCAACTCCACGTCAGCGGCCACACCGACAGCGTAGGCAGCGATGCGTACAACCAGAAACTGTCGCAAAAACGCGCGCAATCGGTGACCGACTACCTCGTCAGCGCCGGCATCCCGCGTGCCTCGTTCGTGTCCGTTGAAGGTGATGGCGAAGCGCGCCCTGTGGCCGACAACAAAACCGCCGACGGCCGAGCGCTGAACCGCCGCGTCGAGATCAAAATCAACCGTTGAGACAAGGTTGATGCTTCAAAGGAAGCCCCGGTGTGAAAGCCGGGGCTTTTCTATTTCCGGCACTCAGTTTTGATGTTCAGAAAAACCATTGTCCAGACCGGCCCCTTCCCGGCTAAAGCCGGTCCCACTAATCAGCCGCGCGTGCATTCAGTGGGACCGGCTTCAGCCGGGAAGCCCTTGATCTGCTTTTTCTTGGCCGCGGCCAACTTTTGAAACCTGCCTCTGGCATAGTCCCCCGCCTCACCGTACTGTGCGCAAACCGTTTTCACCGCACAAAACCAAAAACAGCAGAGGCACCACATGAGTGTGATTTGGGGAACAGGGAAAGTACTGACAACAGCATTCTGGCTACTGATAATCACCAGCCTCACCATCGCCATGCCACACCCCTTCGACCTGCTGTTCAAACTGGCTGGCGGCCTATTGCTGCTCACCCACATCATCGAACTGATCAGCTACAACGCCAGCCTGCGCGGCCGCCCCCATCCCTGGCGGGATCGCCTTCAGATTCTGCTCTTCGGCCTATTTCACCTGAACACATTCAAACGCCCACAGGCGGAGGTACACCATGCGTAACGCGATGCTGATGACGGCAGGCCTGCTGTCCGCCCTGACCAGCCCCTGGATCATGGCCCAGACCATCTCCGTCGAAACCCACTCGCTCATGCGCCTGCCCTCCAAAACCAGCGTATTGCAACTGGACCGACTCGAAGTCGCCGACTACGGCACCCTGCTGATCCCGGCCGGCCTTACCGAAGTCAAAGTCGGCCAACTTGTCATGGGCCATGAATCACGCATTGCCATCGTCCCGAGTGGCGAGGCATTTAGCCTGCAGGTCAAACAGGCCGACCTGGGCAGCGGCGCCGAAATCACCGCGCGGGGCGCCCCGGGCACCTTCAAAAAACCGCCGACCCCAGGCCGCAACCTCAACCTGCGGATCGAACAACTCAACGCTGACCAGCTCTTCGTCGACGCACGCGGTGGTGCGGGCTCGCCCGGTTACGTCGGCCTTGACGGCGGCAACGGCATCGATCCGGGCTGCACATGGGGTTCCGCCAGTCGCGGGATCGACGGCGACAATGGCGGCAACGGCCGTGACGGCGCGCCGGGTGCGCTCGTTCGTCTTGAGCTGCCAGCGACCTTCGGCAATGAGCGCATCAAGGTCAACGTACAGGGCGGTGCCGGTGGTATCGGCGGCGACGGCGGTCGCGGCGGTAAAGGCGGCGCGTCCAAAGGCTGCGTGGTCTATCGCGCTGACGGCGCCAAGTCCGGCAAGAACGGCGACAAGGGCCAGTCCGGCGCAGCAGGGCCAACGGGCGCTATCGTGGTTCGTAACTTATAAGCCCGATAGCCCACAGGCGTTATATACCGTCCAGACGGCTCTCTTTCGTGGAGCCGACACGGTTCATGTGGGAGTGAGCTTGCTCACGAAGACGGCCTTTCAGCCGCCGGATATCCAGCGGGTGGACCGCCTTTTCGCGAGCAGCTCTTCCCCAACTCTCAAAGCATTGGCCTGATGGCAGCGATCGCCACAACGGCCACCCCCACCATCAGATTGATCCCCATCAGACGCCGCATCCCGCCCAGCGCAGCGGCACCCTCAGCCCATTGCTCGGCGAGCACAGCCTTGCGCAACTGCGGCAGATTCAGCGTCGAAACCCGCAGAAACAGCGCCACCATCACCACATACAGACCCATCATTACCTGCACATAGCGGGGCGCGGTCTGAAAGCCGCTGAAGTTGACGTTGATCATGCCAATGCCGGTCACCGCAAGCATGATCACCGCGCACCAGACCCATACGAAGAATCGCGGCAGCACCTGCAGCCACAGCTTCAACCGGGCCGGGCCTTCAAGGGCCGCGATGACCGCCGGTCGAAGAATCATCCAGGCGAAAAACATGCCTCCTACCCACACAATCGCTGCCAGCACATGCAAGGCGTAGACAAAGGCTACAGGTGACATCGAGAACTCCGATCTGCGCAGAAAGAATTAGCGCGGTATGATAGCCGCCCGCTGCGACTACTGAAGATATATCCAGCGGTTTTCGTGTTTTCATTCAGCACCCGTGACGCCGAGCCAACGACCCAGCCCATGATCAGCACCGAACTCAAATCCCAGATTCAGGGCGCCTACTCGCGTTTCCTCGAAGCCAAGAGCCTCAAGCCTCGGTACGGCCAGCGCCTGATGATCGCTGAAGTGGCGAAGGTGCTGGGCGATGTCGATACCGACGAAGAAGGCCGCCGTTCGGGTGATCCCGCCGTCGTGGCGGTCGAGGCAGGGACAGGCACCGGCAAAACCGTTGCCTACGCCATCGCGGCCATTCCGACCGCCAAGGCCGCTGGCAAGCGCCTGGTCATCGCCACCGCGACCGTCGCGCTGCAAGAACAGATTGTCTACAAAGACCTGCCCGACCTGATGCGCAACAGCGGCTTGAACTTCACGTTCGCGCTGGCCAAGGGCCGTGGCCGCTACATGTGCCTGTCCAAGCTCGACATGCTGCTGCAGGAAGGCGACGCCCAGAGCGCGACCGCGCAGCTGTTCGAAGAAGAAGGCTTCAAGATCGAAGTGGATGAGGCCAGCCAGAAGCTCTTCACCACCATGATCGAAAAGCTCGCCGGCAACAAATGGGACGGCGACCGCGACAGCTGGCCTCAGGAACTGGCCGACCAGGACTGGGCGCGCCTGACCACCGATCACAGCCAGTGCACCAACCGCCACTGCCCGAACTTCCAGCAGTGCGCCTTTTACAAAGCCCGCGAGGGCATGGGCAAAGTCGACGTCATCGTCACCAACCACGACATGGTCCTGGCCGACCTGGCGCTGGGCGGCGGTGCGGTCCTGCCCGATCCTCGCGACACTCTGTATGTCTTCGACGAAGGCCATCACCTGCCAGACAAGGCGATCGGCCACTTCGCCCATTTCAGTCGCCTGCGCTCCACCGCTGACTGGCTGGAGCAAACCGCCAAGAACCTCACCAAATTGCTCGCCCAGCACCCGCTGCCGGGCGACCTGGGCAAACTGATCGAACAGGTCCCCGAGCTGGCCCGGGAGATCAAGACCCAGCAGCAATTCATGTTCACCGCCTGCGAGCAACTGGCCGACTTCAAGCAAGGCGAAGACATGGAAGGCCGCGAGCGTCCGCGCCATCGCTTCGTCGGCGGCGTGGTCCCCGAACACATGCGCGAGATGGGCATCGAGCTGAAAAAAGGCTTTGCCCGACTCGACGACCTGTTCACGCGTCTGACCGAGCTGCTGAAAGAAGGCATGGACGGCGAGGTCAACATTGGCATCGCCAGCCATCAGGCGGAAGAGTGGTATCCGTTGTTCGGCAGCTTGCTGGCCCGCGCCCATGGCAACTGGGAATTGTGGACCGCCTTCACCGCTGAAGACCCGGAAAACAGCCCGCCTATGGCGCGTTGGCTGACCCTGGCCGACAGCGGCTCGCTGTTCGACATCGAGGTCAACGCCAGCCCGATCCTTGCCGCCGAAATGCTGCGCCGCAACCTGTGGAATGTGGCCTACGGCGCGCTGGTGACCTCGGCCACCCTGACCGCGCTGGGCAAGTTCGACCGTTTCCGCATGCGTGCCGGGTTGCCAAAAGACGCCGTTACTGCCGTGGTGCCGAGTCCGTTTCACCATGCCGACGCCGGCGTGTTGCGCGTGCCGGACCTCAAGGCCGACCCCCGCAACGCGGCCGAACATACGGCCGCCATCATCCGTGAACTGCCGAATCTGGTCGAAGGCTCCAAAGGCACGCTGGTGCTGTTCTCCTCGCGCAAACAGATGCAGGAAGTGTTCGACGGGCTGGAGCGGGACTGGCGCAAGCGGGTGTTCATCCAGGGCAACCTGTCCAAGCAGGAAACCCTTAACAAGCACAAGGCGAGGGTCGACGGTGGCGATGAAAGCGTTCTGTTCGGGCTGGCCAGCTTCGCTGAAGGGGTCGACCTTCCCGGCGCTTACTGCGAGCACGTCGTCATCGCCAAAATTCCCTTCGCCGTGCCGGATGATCCGGTCGAAGCCGCACTGGCGGAGTGGATCGAAGCGCGAGGCGGCAATCCGTTCATGGAAATCGCCGTTCCCGACGCCTCGCTGCGCCTGATCCAGGCCTGCGGTCGTCTGCTGCGCACCGAACAGGACCGCGGCATCATCACGCTGCTGGATCGCCGGGTCGTAACCCAGCGCTATGGCAAAGCCATCCTCAATGCACTGCCGCCATTCCGGCGCGAAATTTCCTGAGCCCGTGTTGCAAATGAAACACGGTTGACCGGGTCTTATTCCTGGTCCGTCCGGATGCGCGCGACCTCTGTCGTGCTCCGGGCCTCAGATGATCAAGGAGCTTCCGATCACATGATTCGCCGTTCACTGTCCGCCATCATTGCCACGCTGTGCGCCGGCATGGCCCAGGCCGCGCCTGACGTGCAGCAGACGCTGTTCAATTTCGTGCGGCCCGCCGACGTGGTGAAGGTCACGACCCAGGATGCCGGGTTTCCCCAGGCGAACGCCGAACAGACCGCCGAAGGCGAAGTGCTGCGCCGGGTGGTCTTCAATCCGGTCGCAAAACCCAGCCTGCAACTGACCCCGCAGACCGGCGTCTGGGACTGGAGCCACGACAGCGCCATGACCTTGCGCCTGCAAAGCGCGATGGATTGGGCGTTGACGGTGTACGTGCAGATCGAAAGCCGCGACGGCAAAATTCTCACCAGCCGCATCGACCTGCCGGCCGGCCCGGCGCAAACCCTGGTGCTGCCGCTCAAGGCCAGTTCGCCGATGACCCAGGGTATGCGCGCCGGCCCACCGATGCCATGGATGTACGAAGGGCAGCGCGTGTTGCTGGCCAACACCGAAGGTGAGCTGAACAGCGCTGAAGTTTCATCGGTCACCGTGTCGATGTCTCAACCCAACGTTGCCCAGTCCGTCTTGATCGAGAAGTTCGGCGTGCAAGAGGGCGACGCGCTGCAAACCGCGGCCTACAGCAACCTGGTCGACGGCTACGGTCAGTTCACCCGGGGCAAGTGGCCGGAGAAGGTCACCAGCGACGACCAGCTCAAGACATTGGCGGCCAAGGAACAGCAACAACTGCAAACCTGGCTGAAAGACCGCCCGGCCCACGACAAATACGGTGGTTTGCTCAGCGGCCCGTCCTTCGAAGCGAAGGGCTTTTTCCGCACCGAGAAGCGCGACGATCGCTGGTATCTGGTGACGCCGGAAGGCCATCCGTTCTACTCGCTGGGGGTAAACGCCGTCTCCGCTGACGACAGCCAGACCTACGTCGAAGGCCGCGAAGCCATGTTCACCGGCCTGCCCGGCAGTGACGATCCGCTCGCCGTGTTCTACGGCAAGGGCGATGACAACCGCGAGACGGGGGCCAACCGCAACCGTCAATTCGATCAGGGCCGCTGGTTCGATTTCTATGGCGCCAACCTGCAACGCACGTACGGCGTGCCCAAGTGCGTGGAAGTCTCAAAGCCGGTCGAGCCGGCTGACGACGAAGACGAAAGCCCGGCTGCCACTCCTGCAACGACCGTATCCACTGGCGACAGCTCTGCCGAGCAGAGCGCGCCGGCGCCTCAGCCGGAAAAGCCCGCTACGCCCGCGCCTGCCATTGAATGCAAGCCGGTGATCGTGGACAGCAAGCGCTGGGTTGATCACACCCTGCAACGCTTGCAGGCCTGGGGCTTCAACACCGTTGGCAACTGGAGCGATTCGTCGCTGCAGAACCTGGAAAGCAGCAAAAAAGACCGCGTGCCCTACACGCTGCCGCTGTCCATCGTGGGCGACTACGTGAGCATCAGCACCGGTCTGGATTGGTGGGGCGGCATGCCTGACCCGTTCGATCCGCGCTTCGCCATGGCCACCGAGCGGGCCGTTGCCATCGCTGCACGCGACCATCGCGATGATCCGTACCTGATCGGTTACTTCGCGGATAACGAATTGGCCTGGGCGGCGCCGGGCAACGATCCGAAGGATCGCTACGCATTGGCCTACGGCACGCTGAAGTTGACCACCGATGTGCCGGCCAAGCGCGCGTTTCTCAAGCAGTTGCGCGACAAGTACCGCAACGAAGAAGGGCTGTCCAAGGCGTGGGGCATCCATCTCGCCGCGTGGGAGTTGATGGAAGACCCGGGTTTCGAGCCGCCGCTGCCCAGCGCAGAGCACCCGGAGATCGAAAACGACTTCCGGTATTTCCAGCGCGTGTTCGCCGAGACCTATTTCAAAACCATTTCCGACGCGCTCAAGTGGCATGCGCCGAACCATCTGCTGCTCGGTGGCCGCTTTGGCGTCACCAGTCCCGAGGCGGTTGAAGCCTGCGCCAAGTTCTGCGACGTGCTGAGCTTCAACGTCTACACCCTCAAACCCCAGGACGGCGTGGACTTCGCGAAACTGCGCGTGCTCGACAAGCCTGTGATGGTCACCGAGTTTCATTTCGGCTCCCGTGATCGCGGGCCATTCTGGGGCGGAGTGCTCGAAGTGCCCCGTGAGGAAGATCGCGGCCCGGCGTACGCCAATTTCCTGAAAAGCGCGCTGGCCGAGCCCTCCATCGTCGGCGTGCACTGGTTCCAGTATCTGGATCAGCCTGTCACCGGCCGCTTGCTCGACGGCGAAAACGGCCATCTCGGGCTGGTGGGCATCACCGACGTGCCGTACCAGGGCTTCGTTGAGGCAGTGCGCAAGGCCAATGGACAGGTCGTGGATGTGATCGGCAAACGCCCTTAACCGGGCGGTTCCCAAAGCATTCAATCGCTGGAACAATGTTCGCCATTTTTGCAGCCCGACCGGAGAGCCAGACCGTGCAGATTCAAGGCCATTTCGAGCTTCAGTTTGAGGCCGTACGCGAAGCGTTCGCCGCGCTGTTCGACGACCCGCAGGAGCGTGGCGCTGCGCTGTGCGTGCAGATTGGCGGCGAGACGGTGCTGGATCTGTGGGCGGGCACGGCAGACAAGGACGGCGGCGAGGTCTGGCACAGCGACACCATCGCCAATCTCTTCTCCTGCACCAAGACTTTTACGGCGGTCACGGCCTTGCAATTGGTGGGCGAGGGCAAGCTGAATCTGGATGAGGCTGTCGCCCGTCTCTGGCCTGAGTTTGCGGCCAACGGCAAACAGTCCGTCACGCTGCGCCAGTTGCTGTGTCATCAGGCCGGGCTCCCGGCGATCCGTGAAATATTGCCGGCCGAAGCGCTTTACGACTGGCAGGCCATGACCCGCGTATTGGCTGCCGAGGAACCCTGGTGGACACCGGGTCAGGGCCACGGGTATGCCGCGATCACTTACGGCTGGCTGGTGGGCGAGATGATTCGTCGCGCCGACGGCCGCGGGCCGGGTGAGTCCATCGCTGCGCGTATTTCACGTCCGCTGGGCCTGGACTTCCACGTCGGTCTTGCCGACGAGGAGTTTCACCGCGTCGCCCACATTGCCAGAGGCAAGGGCAATGCCGGTGATGAGGCCGCGCAGCGACTGCTGCAGACCACGATGCGCGAACCTGCGTCCATGACGGCGAGGGCGTTCACCAACCCGCCGTCGATCATGACCAGCACCAACAAGCCGGAATGGCGGCGCATGCAGCAACCTGCCGCTAATGGCCATGGCAACGCACGCAGTCTGGCCGGCTTCTACAGCGGCTTGCTCGACGGCAGCCTGCTGGACGGCGACATGCTCAACGAGCTCACGCGCGAGCACAGCATCGGCCAGGACAAGACACTGCTGACCCAGACCCGCTTCGGGCTGGGTTGCATGCTCGATCAACCCGCGGTGCCTAACGCGACGTTCGGGCTGGGTGCCAAGTCATTTGGCCATCCCGGCGCAGGTGGCTCGGTTGGCTTCGCCGATCCCGAGCGCGATGTAGCGTTTGGGTTCGTGACGAACACCCTTGGTCCTTATGTGCTGATGGATCCGCGGGCTCAGGGTCTGGTGCGCGTGCTTGGTGAGTGTTTGCAATAACTATCGCCGTTAAGTGCTTGTTCTACCGACTGTCAGTTAAATCTGGATAACCGAGCCGTAGGGCGGTTTCTTTTTCCAAAACGGTCTTTATGCGTGTTATATGAGCGCTGCTTCGTTCATTTTCTGATCAATTATTCATGTGGGTCACCCATGTCAGCTAACAAAAGCCTCGCATTCGCCATCTGCATCGCCGTCACCGGCTGTGCGCAAACCCCTCAGGATCAGTCGGCCAGCAATGACCACTGGTGGTCGTTCGGTTCGAGCAAGGGCGCCGATGCAGCGCCTGCAGCCCCAGCGCCAAACCCGGCGGCTGCCCAAGTGGCAAAGGCCCAGGCCGAGACCGGTACACGTTGGTACTGGCCGTTTGGTTCTGACCACGGCGAAACCGAGAAGAAGCCAGAAGTAGCCGCCACCCAACCGGCTGCCGCCCCGGCGGTTGCCCAGGCCGGCGACGCCAACAAGTGGTGGTGGCCGTTCGGCGCAACCGAAGCAAAAAAAGACGCCGCGCCGGCTGTTCCCAAAGTCGACCCGAAGGTGACCCAGGCCTGGCTGGATCTGAACGAGCCAAAAATTCGCGAAGCGATCAAGGACAGCCAGTTCCAGCTTGAACGCCGTGACGACATCCTCGTGGTCACCGCGCCGGTCGACAGCACCTTCAACCCGAAGCGTCCGGAAATGCTACTGCCGACCAACCTCGGCCCGATCAGCCGCATGGCCAAGATCGTCGAAGTCGACCAGCGCGCCGCCGTTCTGGTGTTGGGCCACAGCGACGTCTCCAGCGATGCCGATCTCAAGATCAGCCAGCAGCGCGCCCAGTCGGTTGCGGCGATCTTCCGCCTCAGCGGCCTGCAGCGTAATCGTCTGAACCTGCGTGGCATGGGCGCCGACATGCCCCGTGCGGCCGGTGACAGCGCGCCGGGTCGCGCACTCAACCGTCGCGTGGAAATCATCCTGACGCCGCAGGACACCATGGTTGCCGAAATGGCCAAGTACAACCTGCCGCCAGCGCCGACCCTGCTGGCCGTGCAGACCGCCAACGCGCCGGCGCCGGCACCGGTTGCTGCGCCGACCAAGGCTGCTGCGCCTGCCAAATCGGCTGCACCGGCCAAGAAAGCCGTTGCTACCAAGGCTTCCGCCGCCAAAGCGCCTGCGGCCAAGAAAGCACCTGTGAAGAAAGCAGCGCCGGTGAAAGCCAAGGCAGCGCCTGCGAAAGCAGCGGCCAAAAAACCTGCCCCGGATGCTCAAGCCAGCAACTGAGGTTAAGATCGGGATTCTGTTCACGAATCTCGATTAAGGAAGGCAGTGATGAGCCAGCGTCTGGCCGATATGCGTCGCAACTATGCCCGCGAAGGGTTGACCGAAGCCCAGGCTCCGGAAGAGCCCTTCGCACTGTTCCATCGCTGGTTCAACGAAGCGGTCGAAACCGAGCAAGCGCCGGTCGAGGCCAACGCCATGACGCTGGCGACCGTCGACGCCGACGGTCGCCCCCACTGCCGCGTCCTGCTGCTCAAAGGCCTGGACGCTCAGGGCTTCACGTTTTTTTCCAACTACGAGAGCGCCAAAGGCCAGCAGTTGAGCGCCCGTCCTTTTGCCGCCATGACGTTTTTCTGGCCCTCGCTGGAACGTCAGGTGCGCATCGAAGGCCGCGTGTCCAGGGTCAGCCACGAAGAATCCGACGCCTATTTTCAGGTACGCCCCCTCGGCAGCCGCCTGGGTGCCTGGGCATCCCCGCAAAGTCGGGTGATCGCCGACCGTGAAGAGCTCGAAGGTTTGCTCAAAGCCACCGAGGCGCGTTTCATGGACGCCCAGCCTGACTGTCCCGATCACTGGGGCGGCTATCGTCTGGTGCCGGATCGCATCGAATTCTGGCAGGGACGTCCAAGCCGTCTGCATGACCGCCTGAACTATCGTCTGCTGGAAGATGAGTGGCAGCGCGAGCGCCTCGCGCCCTGAGTGCGGGTCTTCGGACTGCCAGGCTGTTAGCACCAAGGTCTCTGTCACACTTTTCTTTGAATCAATTTCCGGCGGCGTCGTCCACTGAAGTAGACGTCGGCGGGTTGCTGTATCACGCCTGAATAAACGTAAATTATCGGTACAGGACCGTGACATCGATTGGCGTGGCAGAGTCTAATGGCTACCTGTACCTCTGGAGATAACTGTTATGCGTAAGTCTGTTCTGTTGGTTGCTTCGTTCACCGCCATGGCGCTGACGCTGGGCGGCTGTACTTCAAGCCTCACCGGCGACTCGTACTCGCGCGACGAAGCTCGTCAGGTGCAGACCGTACGGCTGGGCACGATCGAATCGTTGCGTCCGGTGAAGATTGAAGGCACCAAAACCCCGATCGGCGCAGGCGCCGGTGCCATCGTCGGTGGCGTGGGTGGCAGCGCCATCGGTGGCGGTCGCGGGAGCATCGTGACGGCCGTGATCGGTGCAGTCGCTGGTGGTCTGCTGGGTTCGGCAGCGGAAGGCGGCCTGACCCGAGCTCAAGGCGTCGAGATCACCGTGCGTGAAGACGATGGCACCATGCGTGCTTATGTGCAGGAAGTTCAGGAAAACGAGATCTTCCGAGTGGGTGAGCGCGTTCGCATCATGACCGTCAACGGCACCAGTCGCGTCAGCCACTAAGCCGCGCTGCATGTCTCGAAGCTGGGCGTAAAATGTCCGCCAGCGAAAACGCCCCGATCATTCGGGGCGTTTTGCATTTCAGCGTTTCATTTCAACGCTGCTGAGCGCGTGCTGCGACTGGCCATTGCGGTGATGCCGTAGCCGATCACCGCGGCAAGAACAGACCCCGTCAAAATCCCCATTCGATCCATCCCGGCAAACTCGCTTTGTCCCGGCACGAACGCCAGTGAGCCGACAAACAGGCTCATGGTGAAGCCGATCCCGCACAGCATCGAAACCCCCAGCACCTGCCCCCAGTTTGCGCCGGTCGGCAGTGATGCGAGCCCTGTCTTGATTGCCAGCCACGTCAGGCCAAACACACCGATGACTTTGCCCAGCAGCAGACCCAGTGCGATGCCGAGCGGTACGGGATGGGTGAAGCTCTCCAGCGTCACGCCGGCCAAAGGGACGCCGGCGTTGGCGAACGCGAACAGCGGCAGAATGAAATACGCCACCCAGGGATGCAGGGCGTGTTCGAGTTGCTGCAGGGGGGAGGCGACGTCTTTGGTCGTCCGCAGCGGAATGCAGAACGCCAGCACAACGCCGGCCAGCGTGGCGTGGACGCCGCTCTTCAGCACGCAGACCCACAAGACGGTGCCGATCAGCAAGTAGGGCGCGAGTCTCGTCACGCCCAGGCGGTTCATGGTGATCAGCCCGGCAATCGACGCGGCTGCCAGCGCCAATGCCAGGTTGGACAGTTCGCCGGAGTAGAACAGCGCGATGACAATGATCGCGCCCAAATCATCGATGATCGCCAGGGTCATGAGAAACAGCTTGAGCGACACCGGCACCCGTTTGCCCAGCAACGCCAGCACGCCCAGGGCGAAGGCGATATCGGTGGCCATGGGAATCGCCCAGCCACTCAGGGCGGCTGTATTGTCTGAGTTAAGCGCCCGGAAGAGCAGGGCAGGGATAACCATGCCGCCAATGGCCGCCGCGCCCGGCAGGACAATTTGCGAGGGCCGCGAGAGATGCCCTTGCAGGACCTCGCGCTTGACCTCCAGCCCGATCAGCAGGAAGAACAACGCCATCAGGCCGTCGTTGATCCACAGCAGCAACGGTTTGGCGATGTGCAACGCGCCGATCTGGGAAACGACCGGCGTTTCCAGCCAGCCGTTATACAGCCAGGACAGGGGAGAATTGTTGATGATCAGGGCGAGGGCCGCGGCGGCGATCAGCAGCAAGCCACCGGCGGCTTCCAGCTGGAAGAAACGTCTGAATGTATTGCGTACGGGCAAGGTGACGCTCCAAGGGCAGCCTGAAAAGGAGCGCCACCCTAACGCGCGTTCTGGTGTCTGAAAACAGGATCTGAAGCCGAATTTGTAATCAAAAATAACGCCCTACAGACACCGCTCACGAATCGTATGGATTCGTTTCCGAGTGCTGTAGGGCGATGCCTTTAAGTGGCTTATTCAGTGATGCCCAAGATATTTCGGGCCAACGCTTCGGCGATGCGGATCCCGTCGACGCCGGCCGACAAGATGCCGCCGGCATAGCCTGCGCCTTCGCCTGCCGGGAACAGGCCTTTGACGTTGAGGCTCTGCAGGTCCTCGCCACGGGTGATGCGCAGGGGGGAGGAGGTGCGCGTTTCAATGCCGGTGAGGATCGCGTCGTGCTGCGAAAATCCTCTGATCTGTTTCTCGAACGCCGGCAGCGCCTCACGAATGGCTTCGATGGCGAAGGCGGGCAATGCGTCGGCAAGGTCGGTCAGCTTGACGCCCGGCTTGTAGGAAGGTTCTACGCCGCCCAACGCCGTTGACGCCTTGCCCGCGATGAAATCGCCTACCAGTTGCGCCGGAGCCTCGTAGGTTTCGCCGCCCATGATGTAGGCGTGGGACTCCAGTCGCTCCTGCAGTTCGATGCCGGCCAGCGGGCTGCCCGGATAATCCTGCTCAGGGGTGATGCCGACGACGATGCCGGAGTTGGCGTTGCGCTCGTTGCGCGAGTACTGGCTCATGCCGTTGGTGACCACGCGGTTGGGCTCAGAGGTTGCCGCCACCACGGTGCCGCCGGGGCACATGCAGAAGCTGTACACCGAACGGCCGTTCTTGGCGTGGTGCACCAGCTTGTAATCGGCAGCGCCCAGCTTGGGGTGACCGGCGTACTTGCCCAGTCGCGCGCGGTCGATCAAGCCCTGAGGGTGCTCGATGCGGAAGCCGACCGAAAACGGCTTGGCCTCCATGAACACGCCGCGCCCGTGAAGCATGCGGAAGGTGTCCCGGGCGCTGTGGCCCAGCGCCAGAATGACGTGCCGCGAGTCGATGCGCTCGCCGCTATCGAGCACGACGCCCTGCATCTGGCCGTCTTCGATCAGCACATCGGTGACCCGCTGCTGGAAACGCACTTCGCCGCCCAGCGCTTCGATCTGATGACGCATGTTCTCGACGACGCCGGTCAACCGGAAGGTGCCGATGTGCGGCTTGCTGACGTAGAGAATCTCTTCCGGCGCGCCGGCTTTGACGAACTCGTGCAAGACCTTGCGACCGATGAATTTCGGGTCTTTGATCTGACTGTAGAGCTTGCCGTCGGAGAACGTCCCGGCGCCGCCTTCGCCGAACTGCACGTTGGACTCCGGGTTGAGCACGTTCTTGCGCCACAGCTCCCAGGTGTCCTTGGTCCGCTGACGGACTTCGGTGCCGCGTTCGAGGATGATTGGCTTGAAGCCCATCTGCGCCAGCAACAGGCCGGCGAAAATCCCGCACGGGCCGAAGCCGACCACCAACGGACGCTGGCTCAGATCGGCAGGGGCGTGGCCGACCACTTTGTAACTGACGTCTGGCGCCGGGCCAATGTGTTTGTCGTGGCTCAGGCGCTGGAGCAGGGCGGCTTCGTCGCGCACCTGGAAGTCGATGGTGTAAATGAACTGCAGCTCGGTGGATTTCTTGCGCGCATCATAGCTGCGCTTGAACAGGGTGAAATCCAGAAGCTCGTCGCTGCCGATGGCCAGGCGTTGCAGAAGTGCGGGGCGCAGTTCGTCGTCCGCGTGGTCCAGCGGCAGTTTGAATTCGGTGATTCGTAACATTGAAAGATCCGGTTTCGGGCCGCAGGATCGGCCCGGCAGCACTACAAGAGCGCGCGATTATAAGCCACATTGAGCAGGGAGCGGTGGCCCGAGCGACGACATCCGCCGCGCAGCCGCCGTTTAGCTTTGCACCGAGTCAGTTGGGAAAACTTGATTCTCGAGGCTGATGGGGAACAGGTGGGAGCGAGCTTGCTCGCGAAAGCGTCTTGTCAGTCAGCGCTGTGAGCGCCTGACCTACCGCATTCGCGAGCAAGCTCACTCCCACCAGTGTTGCGCCTGTACAGATTCAGGTTTGAGGTTTCAGGTTCAGCGTAAGGCTATCAATCGTTACGCATCGCCCCGAAATACGCGCAGCCGCGCTGAACCTGGCCGTTGACCCGCAGTTCGGCGGTCAGGTGCTGCACCGAGCCGTTCGACGGGTCCACACAGCGCAACGGCGCGACGTAGAGCTCGACGTGCTGATTGTTGGCGTCGGTGATCAGGTTGAAGCGGCCCTCGGGCATCTGCTCTTCCATGTACGGCACAGCGAACGGCTCCTGGCCTTCGCGCTCAAGCACCAGACCCTTGCCGCTGGCGTTGAGGTTCCATTTCGGGCCGTTGCCGCTGGCATGAATTGTCAGGCGCTTGAAGTTGGGGTCCTCGCAGGCACCGCTCGGGCGCTCGACGCGGTAGAGCTGGTAAATGTCAGCCTGACCGTCACTGCCCTGTGCTTTGCTCGCGACGAAGTTGCCGCGTACATCGGCGAACGCCTTGCCGTTCTTGTCCACCACCGAAGCGGCTTCCTGCAGGACGCCGGTGTTGCCCTTGTCGGTGACTGCATAGCGGCGCTGTTCGTTGCATGGGGCGAAGAACAGCTTGCCGCCGTCACCGCTGAGGGTGCCCTGCATGCGGATCATGCCAGCGGTCGACACCTTGCTGTCATTGGAGGACATGGGCATCAACTGGCAGCCGGCAAACAAAGGCAACAGGGCGAACATCAGGGCGGAACGAGCAGCGGACATGGGGCGGTCTCCAGACAAGTGCCGCCACGTTACTCAGCCTGCTCGCTCATCACAAGGGGCGATTAGCCAACGCGATACGTCTGTCCGGTTTGTAGCCCTTCGACACTTTTTGCGTACGCCAATGCTACATCCGCTGCGGGGACCGGCTTGAAGCCGCGAAAGTACGGCGCGTAGCTGCCCATGGCTTCGACCAGCACGTTGGGGCTGACCGAGTTGACCCGCATGCCCCGCGGCATCTCGATGGCGGCGGCCCGCACGAAGGCGTCGATGGCGCCGTTGACCAGGCTGGCTGACGCCCCGGTGCGAATCGGATCGACGCTGGTGATGCCGGTGGTGAAGGTGAAGGACGCGCCGTCGTTGGCGAATTCCCGGCCGATCAGCAGCAGATTGACCTGACCCATCAGCTTGTCGCGCAGGCCCAGGGAGAAGGACTCGGCCGTCATCTCGCCGAGCGGCGCGAAGGTGACATTGCCGGCGGCGCAGATCAATGCGTCGAAAGGGCCTGTCCGTTCGAATAGTTTGCGGATCGAGTCGCTGTCACTAATATCGACGTGCTCGTCTGCGGCGGTTCTGCCGATGCGAACGATCTCGTGGCGTGGCGCCAACTCTTTCTCGATCGCCGAGCCGATGGTGCCACTGGCGCCAATCAATAGAATTTTCATGATGCGGTTTTCCCCTGGTATGGATCAGGCGCTCAGTGTGAGTCGCCTTTTCCCACCGAAACAGGGGCTAAACGGCAATCCCGGTTTGTCAGAAAGGAAACAATCATGAGCGAAATGGACGACCTGGCCGCGTTCGCGATGCTGGTGGAGGCCAACAGCTTCACCCTGGCCGCGCAATGGCTGGACACCAGTACCAGCCAACTGTCCAAGCGCATCAGCAAACTGGAAAAAAACTTCGGCGTGACGCTGCTCCATCGCACCACCCGCAGCCTGACGCTGACCTCGGCGGGCGCCATTCTCCTGCCCGAAGCCCGCGCGTTACTGGCCCAACGCGACCGCGTCCGCGACGCCATGGCCTACCTGGGCGAAAGCCTGATCGGCACCGTGCGCCTGACCGTGCCGGTGTCGTTGGGCGAAACCTTCTTCGAAGGCCTGCTCACCGAATTCGCCCACACCTACCCTGACGTTCAGGTGGAACTGGACCTCAACAACCACTTCCGCGACATGCGCCGTGATGGCTTCGACCTGGGCATACGTTCCAGCGTGGGGATCGACGAACGCCTGGTGGCGAAGCCGTTGCTGTCGCTACAGGAGCTGACCTGCGCCAGCCCGGACTACCTCGCCAGACACGGCACCCCGCAAACCCCTGAAGAACTGCGCGTCCACCGATGCCTGCTCAACAGCCATCACGCCGGCCGCGAATCCTGGGGCTACCACCAGAAACACGAACTGACCCGCGTCAACGTCCGCGGCACCTTCGCCAGCAACCACTACGGCCTCCTCAAAAAAGCCGCCCTGGTCGGCGCCGGCATCGCCCGCCTGCCGTCGTACATGGTCCATGAGGAACTGAAAGAAGGACGGTTGCACTGGTTGCTGCGTAATTACCAGACGCCGGTCTCGTCCCTGTACCTGGTTCACCCTTTTGAAGGACGGCTGCCGAGGCGGGTGCAAGTCATGGCGGATTATTTAGGCGAATGGTTCGAGCGCAGCACTGCGGCGCTGGAACAGCTCTGACTTCTGGGGTTATCAAATCGAGCGGGGACAGATTAATTTACGGTGAAGCGCTGTAAATAAATCAGTCCCCTGTAAACACTTTAGCCGGGAAGCAGTTGCCGTTGCCGTTGCTTTTGATCTTTGAACACAAAAAGCCCAGGCACCGCAAAACGCGACTTGGGTGCAGGCTGAACGCAGACGACGCGGAGTGGGTCGAGCCGCATGGATGCGGCGAGAGCGCCGTCAGGACATGGATGTCCGTTCGGCGCGGGCCCACGGAGCGTCGTCGAAGTGAGGGAATTCCGACGCAGGAGGAACCTAGCCAGGAGCAGGCACCCTTGGTTACTTGGGGTGCTTTTCCAAGTAACTCGCCGAAGGCGAAACGTCTGCCCCCAGGCAGACGCCCTTGATCCTGCTTTAGCCGCCTAAATAAGCATCCCGCACTTTCGGATCAACCAGCAACTCCGCCCCCGACCCCTGCATCACCACCCGGCCATTCTCCAGAACATACGCACGATCAGCGATCTTCAACGCCTGATTCGCATTCTGCTCCACCAGAAACACCGTCACCCCATCCCGCCGCAACTGCTCAACAATCTCGAAAATCTGCTGAATAATAATCGGCGCCAGACCCAGCGAAGGCTCATCCAGCAACAACAGCTTCGGCTTGCTCATCAACGCACGCCCGATCGCCAGCATCTGCTGCTCACCGCCGGACATCGTGCCGCCGCGCTGATTGAAGCGCTCCTTCAGACGCGGAAACAACTCAAGCACCTTATCCATCTGCACCTGATAATCAGCCTTGTCCGTGAAGAACCCGCCCATCGCCAGATTCTCCTCCACCGTCAGACGGGCGAACACACGACGGCCCTCCGGCACCACCGCAATACTCTTGCGCATGATCACCGACGACTCCAGACCGACCAGTTCCTCACCCATATAGCGGATGCTGCCACTGTGCGCGCGCGGCGAACCGCACAGCGTCATCAACAGCGTCGACTTGCCCGCGCCATTGGCGCCGATCAGCGTGACAATCTCACCCTGCTGCACATCAATGCTGACACCGTGCAATGCCTGGATCTTGCCGTAGAACGTGGAAACGTTATCGAACTGCAGCATTTACGCTTCCCCCAGATAGGCTTTGATCACTTCAGGATTGTCACGGATCTGCTCGGGCGTGCCATCGGCCAGCGGCGTGCCCTGATTGATCACCACAATATGGTCGGAAATGCTCATGACCAGCTTCATGTCGTGCTCGATCAGCAACACCGTCGCGTTGTGCTCGTTACGCAGCACGCCGATCAGCGCTTTCAAGTCTTCGGTTTCTTTCGGGTTCAGACCGGCCGCCGGCTCATCGAGCATCAGGATGCGCGGGCGCGTCATCATGCAGCGGGCGATTTCCAGACGGCGTTGCTGACCGTAGGCCAGCGTTCCGGCAGGACGGTTGGCGAATTCCTTCAGGTCAACCGCTTCGAGCCAATGCTCGGCATATTCCATCGCCTCGCGCTCGCTTTTGCGGTACGCGGGGGTCTTGAACAGGCCGGACAGGAAATTCGTGTTGAGATGGCGATGCTGGGCCACCAGCAGGTTTTCCACCGCGGTCATTTCCTTGAACAGGCGCACGTTCTGGAACGTTCGCACCACGCCTTTACGGGCGATTTCATGACCGGCCAGCCCCTGGATCGGCTCGCCGTCCAGCAGAATCGTGCCGGAGGTGGGTTTGTAGAAGCCGGTCAGGCAGTTGAAAACGGTGGTCTTGCCGGCGCCGTTCGGGCCGATCATCGACACGACCTGCTTCTCGTTGACGGTCAGACCGACGCCGTTGACGGCCAGCAGACCGCCAAAGCGCATGCACAAGCCGGACGCTTGCAGAAGTGGACGGCTCATCAGCGCTCCCCCTTGAGTTTCATGACGGGACGCTGCATCGGCAGGAAGCCCTGAGGACGCCAGATCATCATCAGCACCATCAAGGCGCCGAAGCCGAGCATCCGGTATTCGCTGAATTCGCGAAGCAGTTCAGGCAACAGGATCATCACGACCGCAGCGAGGATCACGCCCAGCTGCGAGCCCATGCCGCCCAATACCACGATGGCGAGGATGATCGCCGACTCCAGAAAGGTGAACGACTCCGGTGTAATCAAACCCTGACGCGCGGCGAAGAAACTGCCGGCGAAACCGGCGAATGCAGCACCGAGGGTGAAGGCCGACAGCTTGATGATGGTCGGATTCAGGCCCAGCGCGCGGCAGGCGATTTCGTCTTCACGCAGGGCTTCCCAGGCGCGGCCGATGGGCATGCGCAACAGCCGGTTGATCACGAACAGCGCCAACAGCGCCAGCAGCAGGGCGATCAGGTAGAGAAAGATCACCTTGTTGATGGAGTTGTATTCCAGACCGAAGTATTCGTGGAACGTCTGCATGCCTTCTGCAGCCTTGCGCTCGAACGTCAGGCCGAACAGCGTCGGTTTTTCGATGTTGCTGATGCCGTTCGGGCCGCCGGTGATGTCGGTCAGGTTACGCAGGAACAGGCGAATGATTTCACCGAAACCCAAGGTCACGATCGCCAGATAGTCACCACGCAGTCGCAGGACCGGGAAGCCCAGCAGGAAGCCGAACGTCGCCGACGCCAGGCCGGCCAGCGGCAGGCAGATCCAGAAACCGAAGCCGAAGTAGTGCTGCAGCAGGGCGTAGGTGTACGCGCCCACGGCGTAAAAGCCGACGTAACCGAGGTCAAGCAGACCCGCCAGACCGACGACGATGTTCAGGCCCAGGCCGAGCATCACGTAGATCAGGATCAGGGTCGCGATGTCCACCGCGCCGCGCGAGCCGAAGAACGGCCACACCAGCGCAGCAATCACCAGCGCGCCGAGGAACCAGCGTTGGGTCGACGGCAGGGTCAGAAAGTTGCTGGTTTTGTCGGACATCAGCTGTTTCTGCGGACGCGAGCGCCACATGGCGCTGATCTGTTCGTTGAACAGCACGCGCAGGAACATCAGCAACGCCGCGGCAAAAATCAGCAGCACGGTGGTGGTGCTGGCGCCGACCACCGCGAGATTGATCCCGACGATGTCCAGTTTGAGCCCGAGGATCGGGTAAGCGACGGCCAGCACCAGCACTGCGCTGAAGAGGGCCGATTTGAGATTCCTGGTCATACTTTTTCAACCTCCGGACGGCCGAGCAGGCCGGTTGGCCGGAACAACAACACCAATACGAGAAGACCGAACGCCACCACATCCTTGTACTGGTCGCCAAAGATGTCGGCGCCAAAGGCTTCGGCGATGCCCAGCACCAGACCGCCGAGCATCGCGCCCGGGATACTGCCGATACCGCCCAGTACTGCGGCGGTAAAGGCTTTGATGCCGACGAGGAAACCGGCGTTGGGGTTGATCACGCCGTACTGCATGCTCAGCAGCACCGCAGCGACCGCAGCGAGAGCGGCACCGATGACGAAGGTCAGGGCGATGATGTTGTTGGTGTTGATCCCCAGCAGGTTGGCCATCTTGATGTCTTCAGCGCAGGCACGGCAGGCGCGACCCAGGCGAGAGCGGGAGATGAACCAGGTCAGACCGAGCATGGCCACCAGCGTGACGATGAAGATGAGGATCTGCATGTAGGAGATCACCACTTCATGGGTGCTGCCGGGGCCGAAAACGAAGTTGCCGGGAATGAGGTTGGGGATCGATTTGTCTTTCGAGTCCTGCGACAACAGCACGGTGTTCTGCAGGAAAATCGACATGCCGATGGCGGAAATCAGAGGGATCAAACGGTTGCTGCCGCGCAACGGGCGATAGGCAACTCGCTCGATGGCGTAACCGTAGGCGCTGGTCACCACAATACTGGCGACGAAGGCTGCGGTAATCAGCAGGGGCAGGCTGTCCAGGCCAAGCATGGTCAGACCGGCCAGGGCGATAAACGCCACATACGAGCCGATCATGTACACCTCGCCGTGGGCGAAGTTGATCATGCCGATGATGCCGTAAACCATGGTGTAGCCAATGGCAATCAAGGCGTAAGTGCTGCCAATGGTCATCCCATTAACCAGCTGTTGAAGAAAGTGATAGAGATCTATCGGCATTGCTGAGTGCTCCTAAAAACCTGCCTGGTGTTTCACTGGTGGTGTCTCTTTCCCGCTCGCGCGTCGTGATCTACGTCCGCGTCCGGCACGAGCCCAGTGCTTCACTGGTGCGGTTTCAAGATGTTCAGGGGTCGGAATTCTTGTGAAATTCGCTGCCCAGCTAAAACAAAGCCCACTGCGGTTGCAGTGGGCTTCGGGTAAGCATGAAGGCTGCGTTATTTCACAGGGGCTTCAGTCTTGGTGCCATCTTTGTGCCAGGTGTAAACGACGAATTTGAAGTCTTTCAAGTCACCCTTGGCGTCGAAGCTCAGATCGCCGGTAGGGGTCTTGAACGTACCGGCGTGAATGGCGGCTGCCACTTTCGCGGTGTCTTCGGACTTGGCGGTCTTGATCGCTTCAGCAATCACTTCCACGGCAGCGTAGGCCGGGAACACGAACGGACCGCTTGGGTCTTCTTTCTTCGCCTTGAACGCGGCGACCAGTTCATTGTTGGCCGGGTCCTGATCGAAGGATTTCGGCAGGGTCACCAGCAGACCTTCGGACGCGTCCTGAGCGATCTGCGAGATGGAGGCGTTGCCCACGCCTTCCGGACCCATGAAGCCGGCTTTCAGGCCTTTTTCCTGTGCCTGACGCAGGATCAGACCCAGCTCAGGGTGGTAGCCGCCGTAGTAGACGAAGTCGACGTTGGCTTGCTTCATCTTGGCGATCAGCGAGGAGAAATCCTTGTCGCCGGCATTGATGCCTTCGAACAGGGCGACTTTCACGCCGTCTTTTTCAAGGGTCTGCTTGACGGCAGTAGCGATGCCTTCACCGTATTGCTGTTTGTCGTGGATGACCGCAACGATCTTCGGTTTGACCTGCTTGGCGATGTAGTCGCCGGCAGCCGGGCCCTGGGCGCTGTCCAGGCCGATGGTGCGGAAGATCATTTTGTAACCGCGGGCGGTGATTTCCGGGCTGGTGGCCGCCGGGGTCACCATGATGATGCCTTCGTCTTCGTAGATGTCCGAAGCAGGCTGAGTGGAGCTGGAGCAGAGGTGACCGACCACGAACTTGACGCCGTCATTGACCACTTTGTTGGCGATGGCGACCGCTTGTTTCGGGTCACAGGCATCATCGTAATCAACCGCTTCAAGCTTCTTGCCGTCGATGCCGCCTTTGGCGTTGATCTGGTCGATGGCCATCTTGGCGCCGCTGAACTGCATGTCGCCGTACTGGGCCACAGCACCGGTTTTAGGGCCGGCAATGCCGATCTTGATTGTGTCAGCTGCGAACGAGTGACTGGCAACCCCCGCCAGAACCAGTGCGGCAAACAGCTTGGAAATCTGATTAATACCCTTAGTCATGATGCTCCACTCTTGCGTTGTCGTTTTTATAATCCTGACGGCCAAAGCTGCAGGACCGGATTGAATCTTAAGGCCCCATCCCCCAGCAACTGTACCGGAACAGTTTAGAGCGCCGGTCGATCGCTTGAATAGCTGTCTGCGGGGGGCAAAACCTGTGGATGTCGCTTAATCGACAGAAAGATACACAATCAAGCCAGCTCTATAACCCTGTCGGGCAACGAACCGGTCGGCTTGGGCGAACTTCCCTGCAATCAATCACTTGAATCCGGGTTTGTCGGTACGGAGGGCGGCGCTATCATTGCGCCGATTTTCCAATACGGTGAAAACCCATGACGCAAGAACCTAGCACCCTCTATGCCAAACTGCTTGGCGAAACGGCTTCGATTACGTGGAATGAATTGCAACCATTTTTTGCGAAGGGTGCCCTGTTGTGGGTCGAGCCCAGCCTGGATTTGATCGCCGTGGCCCAGGCATTTGCCGAGAACAGTGAGGCGCAAGTGGCGGCGTGGCTCAAGAGTGGGGACGTCGGCAAGGTCTCTGAATCAAAGGCTCTGGATCTTTTCGAGCGCAATCCGCCCCTCTGGGCAGTGGTTGTCGCGCCATGGGTATTGATCCACGAGAGGGCGTGACGCTGGTCACTGCTCAAAAATGGTGCGTCGGATGATGGCAAAGTGGGTAATGCGGTAACTGCCGGTGTGTCGTCGGTAGCGGAATGTCTCACCGAATCGGTGCTTCATTTTGGGAAAACCATCAGGGTCGCTCCGGGATTTCTGGCGGACGTTCAATGGATGGGTATCAGCGGGGCGAATGTTCACAGACAGAGTGCCAAGGCGTGACTAGATTTCAGGCAAACCGGAGGCGTCAGCCGGGATAGCCTCCTATAACAAGAAAGAGAGCGCCCCATGGATCAATCGACTCAGGCAAGGAACGCTTGGCGCGTTCTGTTTCTGCTGTTTCTGGCCAACCTGTTCAATTTCTTCGACCGCACGATTCCCGCGATCATCATCGAGCCCATCCGCAAGGAGTGGTCGCTGAGCGACTTTCAGCTCGGCATCATCGGCACCGCCTTCACCCTGGTGTACGCAGTGGCCGGGCTGCCGTTGGGGCGCATGGCCGACAACGGCTCGCGGCGCAAGTTGATGGGCTGGGGGCTGGCGGTGTGGAGCGGGCTGACGGCGGTAAACGGTCTGGTCGGCAACTTCTGGGCGTTTCTGCTGGTGCGCATGGGCGTCGGGATCGGAGAGGCGAGCTATGCGCCCGCGGCCAACTCGTTGATCGGCGACCTGTTCCCCGCCCACCGCCGCGCCCGAGCCATGGGCATCTTTATGCTGGGATTGCCCCTGGGGCTGCTGCTGGCGTTCTTTACCATCGGCGCGATGGTGCAGGCGTTCGGCAGCTGGCGCGCGCCGTTCTTCATCGCCGCGGTGCCGGGGCTAGTGCTGGCGGTGTTCATGTTCTTCATTCGCGAGCCGGCCCGGGGCGCCGCTGAAAGCGTGGCCATTTCCCAGGAGAAAATCGACCGGCCGATCCGCCGCGTGCTGTCGATTCCTACGTTCCGCTGGCTGGTGCTCGCCGGTCTGGCGTTCAACTTCGCCACCTACGCGTGCAACTCGTTCATGGTGCCGATGCTGCAGCGCTACTTCTTACTGCCCTTGCAGGAAGCCGCGATGGCCACCGGCATGATCGTCGGCGTGACCGGTCTCGTTGGCCTGACCGTCGGCGGCTGGGTGGCGGACAAGCTGCATCAACGCTGGAGCAACGGCCGCCTGATGTTTGCCGCGATGAGCATGGTGGTCGCGACGCTGTGCACCGGTTATGCGCTGCACGCCGGACGCATCGAGATCGGCGTGTTCGTTGGCGTCTTCAGCCTGGGCTGGCTGTTTTCCTACAACTTCTACACCTGCGTTTACACTGCGATTCAGGACGTGGTGCAGCCCCGACTGCGCGCCACGGCCATGGCGCTGTTCTTTGCTGGTCTGTATCTGCTGGGCGGCGGGCTGGGACCGGTGGTGGTGGGGCTGCTGTCGGACCATTTCGCTCACTCCGCCATGTACGCCGCGCAGGTCGAGTATATGACCGAACCGTTCAAGGCGGTGGGGCTGCACGACGCGATGTACTTGATACCGGTGGCGTTGTTTTTCGTGTTGGTGTTTCTGGTGCGCGCGTCGAAGTGCTTCAGCGCTGATGCGCAGCGGATGCGCGAGGGGATGGTGGCGGATGATCCGGTGGGGCAGGGGGTGAAGCCGTCCGTGGCGTGACCGAAAAGGGGACAGATTTATTTACGGTGAAGCGTTGTAAATAAGATCAGTCCCCTTTTACGGCCAGTCTCGTGGGTTTAGCCGGCGACCAGCACCCGAATCGCTTCCAGGCGCAGCGCGGCTTTTTCCAGCATGGCCAGGCCTTGCTCACGTTGCTCACGCAATGCCGCCAGTTCGCTGTCGCGCACGGTCGGGTTGACCGCTTGCAACGCGGTCAAACGCGCCAGCTCTTCTTCGGTGTCTGCCGCCAGACGTCGCTGGGCTTCCGCCACACGTTCAGCGTGCTTCGGCGCGATTTTGCTTTCGGCGGCGTTGATCTGCGGGTTGAGCACGTCGCGCTGTGCCTGAATGAACTTGTTGGCGCTGGCCCGGGGCACGCTCTCCAACTGATCGTTCAGGGTGGTGAAGGACACGCGGCCCGACAGGTCGTTGCCGTTGCCATCCAGCAGGCAACGCAGCGCGGCCGGCGGCAGGTAGCGGCCCAGTTGCAGCGAGCGCGGCGCGACCACTTCACTGACGTAGAGCAATTCCAGCAACACGGTCCCGGGTTTCAGCGCCTTGTTCTTGATCAGTGCCACGGCGGTGTTGCCCATCGAGCCGGACAGCACCAGATCCATGCCGCCCTGCACCATCGGGTGTTCCCAGGTAATGAACTGCATGTCCTCGCGGGCCAGCGCCTGATTGCGGTCGTAGGTGATGGTCACGCCTTCGTCGTCGCCCAGCGGGAAGCTGGCGTCGAGCATCTTCTCGCTCGGCCGCAGGATCAGCGCGTTCTCCGAGTGGTCTTCACTGTCGATGCCGAACGCGTCGAACAGGGTTTCCATGTAGATCGGCAGGGTGAACTGATCGTCCTGCTCAAGGATGGCTTCCACCAGCGCTTCGCCTTCGCCGGCGCCGCCGGAATTCAGCTCCAGCAGACGGTCGCGGCCAGTGTGCAGTTCGCTTTCCAGACGCACGCGCTCGTTGCGCGCCTCGGTCACCAGCGCCTGCCAGTCGTCCTCGTCGCCGCCTTCCAGCTGCGGCAACAGGCGCGGACCGAATGTATGTTGCAGCGCATTGCCGGTCGGGCAAGTGTTGAGGAATGCGTTGAGCGCCTCGTGATACCACTGGAACAGCCGCTCTTGCGGGCTGGTTTCCAGATAAGGGACGTGCAGCTCGATGATGTGCTTCTGGCCGATCCGGTCCAGACGTCCGATCCGCTGCTCCAGCAGGTCCGGGTGCGCAGGCAGGTCGAACAGCACCAGATGATGGGAGAACTGGAAGTTGCGGCCTTCACTGCCGATTTCCGAACAGATCAGCACCTGGGCGCCGAACTCTTCGTCGGCGAAGTACGCTGCCGCGCGGTCGCGCTCGAGGATGTTCATGCCTTCGTGGAAGACCGTCGCCGGGATGCCGGAGCGCACGCGCAGGGCGTCTTCCAGGTCCATCGCGGTTTCGGCGTGGGCGCAGATGACCAGCACCTTCACGCGCTTGAGCATTTTCAGGGTGTCGATCAGCCAGTCAACGCGCGGATCGAAGCGCCACCAGCGCTCTTCTTCGCTGAGCTCGCTTTGGGCCTGGAAGCTGACTTCCGGGTACAGGTCGGCGTGTTCGCCAATCGGCAGCTCCAGGTATTCAGCCGGGCAGGGCAGGGGATACGGGTGCAGTTTGCGCTCCGGGAACCCTTGCACGGCGGCGCGGGTGTTGCGGAACAGCACGCGGCCGGTGCCGTGACGGTCAAGCAGTTCGCGGATCAGGCGGGCACTGGCTTCGGCGTCGCCGGCGGCAACAGCGGTCAGCAGCGCTTCGGCTTCGGCGCCGAGGAAACCACGGATGGTCTCGTTGGCTTTTGGCGACAGCGTGCCTTGGTCCAGCAGCTCCTGAACGGCTTCGGCCACCGGGCGATAGTTTTCGCTCTCGGCGCGGAAGGCGTGCAGGTCGTGAAAACGGTTCGGGTCCAGCAGGCGCAGACGGGCAAAGTGGCTGTCTTGGCCGAGCTGCTCGGGAGTTGCGGTCAGCAGCAGCACGCCGGGAATGACTTCGGCCAGTTGCTCGACCAGCGAGTACTCGCGGCTGACCTTTTCTTCGTGCCAGACCAGGTGGTGGGCCTCGTCGACGACCAGCAGGTCCCAGCCCGCCGCGAACAGCGCATCCTGGGCCTTCTCGTCTTCAACCAGCCATTCCAGCGACACCAGCGCCAGTTGCGTGTCTTCGAACGGGTTGCTGGCATCGCTTTCGATGAAGCGTTCGGCATCGAACAGCGCGACCTGCAGGTTGAAGCGGCGGCGCATTTCCACCAGCCACTGGTGCTGCAGGTTTTCCGGTACCAGGATCAGCACCCGGTTAGCGCGGCCCGACAGCAACTGGCGGTGGATGACCAGACCGGCTTCGATGGTTTTACCCAGCCCCACTTCGTCCGCCAGCAAGACCCGCGGCGCGATACGGTCGGCGACTTCACGGGCGATGTGCAACTGGTGAGCGATCGGTTGTGCGCGCACGCCGCCCAGGCCCCACAGCGAGGATTGCAGCTGGCGGCTGGTGTGTTCGAGGGTGTGATAACGCAGGGAGAACCACGGGAGTGGGTCGATCTGCCCGGCAAACAGGCGGTCAGTGGCCAGACGGAACTGGATGAAGTTCGACAGCTGGGTTTCCGGCAGGGTCACGGGCTGGTTCTGCGCGTTGAGGCCGTGGTAGACCAGCAGGCCGTCGACGTCGTCGACTTCGCGGACGGTCATCTTCCAGTTTTCGAAGTGGGTGATGGTGTCACCCGGCGAGAAGCGCACCCGCGTCAGCGGCGCATTGCGCAAAGCATACTGGCGCGTGTCGCCAGTGGCCGGATAGAGCACGGTCAGCAAGCGGCCGTCCTGAGCCAGAACGGTGCCCAAACCCAGCTCGGCTTCGCTGTCGCTAATCCAGCGTTGCCCCGGTTGATACTGCTGCGACATGCTGCCTGACTCCCGCCTTGAAAAAGCCGACTATGTTAACGGAACAAGGCGCCCAGGCCAAAGCCACATTGTAAAAACGCCCGTATATAGTGGGTAGCGCGCCTGAGGCGGGCACTTGCTGCGAAAAACATAGTCGAAACTCGCGCTTGAATCGGCTCAAGTCGACGAAACGGCAGCCGACAGCTTGATAACAGGAGACCATTACCATGCTGCCACCGCTGATCCCACTGAGCGCGGCCCCCGTGACTTCGCAGCTGGACCCGGTCAAACCCACCCCGGACATCCCGCCGGTAACGCCGATTCAAAAGAGTTCGAGCGAAACCAACATCGACCTGGGCGAACGTGACCGCGAGCAGGCCGAATTGCTGCTGCGCGAAGAACAACGTCGCCACCAACGCCGCCGCAGCGACCGGCGCGTGGCCGACCGTCACCCTGATCTTCAAGAAGGCCCGGCCATTCCCGGGGATTTCCTCAATGCCGACGACACCGTGCCGGTGGTGCCGATCATCGACGACGAGCCGCGTCAGGGTTTGTGGGTCGATCTGAAAGTCTGAGGCGCTGGTCAGCGCCGCCTCGATTGCGCATTATTGGCGGCAACAGCTATTCACGAGCGATACGCCATGAGCGATGACGGAAAACTGGTAGACCTGAGCGCCGAGCGCGCCAAGCGTGTTCACGACCTCAATGACAAACGCCTGAACGAAGTCCGCAGCGCTTTCGAGCAGGCTATGCCGCTGGGCAAGGGCAAGAAGAAAGCCAAGAGCAAACCGAAAAAACGCTGACCCGCCTTCCGTTCGTCCCCCGTCTGCCGGCTGCTGTTTGTGATTCACGCCGGCATTGACCTGAGTCAATTCCTCTCGCCACCCCACTGATTACTCTGCGCCCATCAAACAGACTCGGGCAGAAGGAGTGCGCATGTTTCTCGACCACGCAGTGATAGCCGGCGTCATGACGGTGGGGCTGACGATGGTGATTTATTCAAGCGTCGGACTGTTCATCTGGAGAGACTCACCCCGGCGCGGAAGACGCTGAGTCTTCTACACAAAGAGCACGCAAGGCATATTGGGCAACTTCGGTTGCCCATTTTTTTTGCGTTATGGCTGTGCGTGCTGATTGCTGCGCCGGGAGGATGCTGGCGCCGGCTCAACCCACGGTGATGGGTGGCAGATCGGCCAGGGTCACGGTCTGCAGCTTGCGTGGCGCGAGGATCTCGGCCTCGCCATCCACCACCAGTTCATCGTTCTGATTGAACACGCGAGTGGCGATGCGCACGCGGAATTTCGGCAGTTTCTCGAGGATTTCCAGGCGCACGGTCAGGGTGTCGCCGATCTTCACCGGCTTCTGGAAGGTCATCTGCTGACCCAGGTAAATCGTGCCCGGGCCAGGCAGTTCGCAAGCCACCGCCGCGCTGATCAATGCGCCGCTGAACATGCCGTGGGCGATGCGATCCTTGAACATGCTTTTGGCCGCAAATTCAGCGTCCAGGTGCACCGGGTTGCGGTCGCCGGACATCTCGGCAAACAGCTGGATATGACGCTCTTCAACGGTTTTGCTGTAGCTGGCGGTCTGGCCGACTTCAAGGGCTTCGTACGGCGTGTTGGTGACTTGGGTCATGGGGTGTCCTGTGACAATTAAGAAAGATGAACCACTGACGTCATTCGCTGCGGCGCGGCCTTGGCTTCTGCAGCGCCTGTTCAAGCCAGGCGAGCAGGTCTCGGGTGACCTCTTCACGGTTGGTCTCGATGAGGATCTCGTGACGCGCCTGCGGATAGACCTTCAGCGTAACAAACGGGTGGTCGGTGCCGCTCAGAGCGTCGGCCAGATGCGTGAGACGCTTGCCATCGCTCACCGGATCACATTCGCCACCGATAATCAGGATCGGCAGTCCGGGATCGATCTGCGCCAGGTTCGAACGCTTGCTGATCTGCTGCAGGCCGCCGAGCAGGTCCATCCACAGTTGATTAGTGCAGCGAAAGCCGCAAAGCGGGTCATTGCTGTAGGCGTCAACCTCGGCCGGGTCGCGATTGAGCCAGTCATAGCAGGTGCGTGCGGGCTTGAAGCGTTTGTTGAAGGAGCCGAACGACAAGTGTTCGATCAGCGCACTGCGCCCGGTCGGGCCTTTCCGCCAGCTTTCAATACGGGCGACCAGCGCCGCCGAGCGATAGAAGGTGACGGGATGGTAATTCGAACCGCTGAGAATCACGCCCTGCAAACTGGCGCTGTGGTGCAGCAAATAACCCTGGGCGATGTAACTGCCCATGCTGTGACCCAGCAGGAACACCGGCACCCCCGGATGACGCACCGCAATCGACGCTTTCAGCGTGGCCAAGTCGCCGACCACTTTGTTCCAGCCGTCCTGGTCGGCGTAATGGCCCAGGGTGCCATAGGTCGCCGAATGGCCGTGGCCACGCTGATCGGCGCCATACAGGGCGAAACCTGCTCGCATCAATGCCTTGCCCAATCTGTCATAGCGCCCGGCGTGCTCAGCCATGCCGTGGGAAAACAGGACCACCGCCCGGGCATTGCCCATCGGCCTCCAGGCATGCACATAGAGTCGACTGTGATCTTGAGCGTCCAGCCAAAAAGCTTCGTGTTCCATCGCGGTTCCCTGGCCCCTGTAAAAAGTTGTCTCAAAAAACGCAGTGGCGAGCGCTTCGCTTGAGTGTATAGCGGTAGCCGGATGGCAGGCTGGTTACCCGCAAGATTCACACCGGTGATGACGCGGCGACGACTATTTGCCTTCTATGCCATAGCTGCTAACGTCCGGCAAACGCCCGTTTAAATTCCACGGGGCCAGCACACTCAGGTAAGAGGATAAAAACAACATGCAACCTGACTTCTGGAACGACAAGCGCCCCGCTGGCGTTCTTTCTGAGGTGGACCTTCAGGCGTACAATTCGGTGGTCGAGGTCTTCGAGCGCAGTTGCCGCAAACACGCCGATCGCCCAGCCTACAGCAACATGGGTGTCACCCTGAGCTACGCAGAGCTTGAACGCCAATCGGCGGCGTTCGCCGGTTACCTGCAACAGCAGACCGACCTCAAACCCGGCGACCGCATCGCCGTGCAGATGCCCAACCTGATCCAGTACCCCATCGCCGTGTTCGGTGCCATGCGCGCCGGCCTGATTGTCGTCAACACCAACCCGCTGTACACCGCCCGGGAGATGCGCCACCAGTTCAAGGATTCCGGTGCGCGCGCACTGGTCTACCTCAACGTTTTCGGCAAGAACGTGCAGGAAGTGCTGCCGGACACCGATATTCAGTACCTCATCGAAGTGAAAATGGGCGACATGCAGTCGGCGGCCAAAGGCTGGCTGATCAACACGGTGGTCGAGAAGGTCAAGAAGCTGGTGCCGGCGTATCACTTGCCCCAGGCCATCCCGTTCAAACGTGTGCTCAAGCTCGGCAAGGGCGATCGTCTGCAGCAGATGCCGCTGGCGCTGAAAGACGTTGCTGTATTGCAGTACACCGGCGGCACCACCGGTTCGCCGAAAGGCGCGATGCTGACCCACGGCAATCTGGTCGCCAACATGCAGCAGGTCTATGCCTGCATGCAGCAGCATGGGCCGGACGGGCAGCCGATCTTCAAGCAGGGCAGCGAGATCATGGTGGCGCCGCTGCCGCTTTATCACATCTATGCGTTCACCTGTAATTGCATGTGCATGATGGTCAGCGGCAATCACAACCTGCTGATCACCAACCCGCGGGACATCGGCGGCTTCATCAAGGAACTGAAGAAGTGGAAGTTCTCGGCGATGCTCGGCCTGAACACGCTGTTCGTGGCGCTGATGGACCATCCCGAATTCAAAAACCTCGATTTCTCTACGCTGCGCCTGACCAACTCCGGTGGCACCGCGTTGGTTAAAGCCACCGCCGAGCGCTGGCTGCAACTGACCGGCTGCCCGATCGTCGAAGGCTACGGCCTGACTGAAACCTCTCCCGTCGCCACCGCCAATCCTTATGGCAATCAGTCCAGGCTGGGCACGGTGGGCATGCCGGTGCCGGGCACCACGGCGAAGGTCATCAGCGACGACGGGATCGAAATGCCCGTCGGTGAGCGCGGCGAGCTTTGCCTCAAGGGGCCGCAGATCATGCGCGGTTACTGGAACAAACCAGAGGCCACCGCCGAGGTGCTGGACAGCGAAGGCTGGCTGAAAACCGGCGATGTCGCGGTGATCGACCCGGACGGGTTCATCCGCATCGTCGATCGCAAGAAAGACCTGATCATCGTTTCGGGCTTCAATGTCTACCCGAACGAGATCGAGGACGTGGTTTCGCGGCACCCGAAAGTGGCGAACTGTGCAGTGATCGGCGTTCCCGACGACCGTTCGGGCGAAGCTGTGAAGCTGTTCGTGGTGCCGAGGGATGCAACGCTGACAAGCGAGGAGTTGAAGGCATACTGCAAGGAGAACTTCACCGGCTACAAGATTCCCAAGCAGATCGTGCTGCGTGAGTCGTTGCCGATGACGCCGGTGGGGAAAATCCTGCGGCGGGAGTTGCGGGATATCGCCTGATTCTGCGGCGATTGCTCATCAGCTTCAATCCCAGGAAAACGGCGTGTTGATCACGCCGTTTTTTTTGCCTGGTATTTTGCTGCTGGGTTTAATCGGACCGCGTTAAATGAACATCGACGTAGGACATTTCCGAAATTTAGGTTCATTGCTCTAAACGTGACCGTCGCATATTCAAGAGTCAGATATGTGACTGGAGAGCCCGCTTTTGGCTCTAGGCGGCCTCTGGCAAAGCTGATACGCTCGCCCCGCTTTTTGTGCCATGGGTCAACAAAAAGCGGTGACTACAAAATTCCAAACACAAGAAATCATCGCATCAAGCGGTGTGTAGAAACGCTGTCGCTGAGGAGTCGGCTTTTATGCTCGAAAACTTCTGGAAGGATAAATATCCGACAGGTATCGCCGCCGATATCGATCCGGATCAGTATCCGAACGTACAGGCCGTATTGAAACAGTCCTGCGAGCGTTTCGCCAACAAACCTGCGTTCAGCAATCTGGGCAAGACCCTCACCTACGGCGAAATGTACACGCTGTCCGGTGCCTTCGCTGCGTATCTGCAACAGCACACCGACCTGCAACCCGGCGACCGCATCGCCGTGCAGTTGCCCAATGTGCTGCAGTACCCGGTCGCGGTGTTCGGCGCCATTCGTGCCGGGCTCATCGTGGTCAACACCAACCCGCTGTACACCGCGCGGGAAATGGAACACCAATTCAATGACTCCGGTGCCAAGGCGCTGATCTGCCTGGCGAACATGGCGCATCTGGCCGAGAAGGTCGTGCCCAAGACCGGCGTCAAGCACATCATCGTCACCGAAGTTGCCGACCTGCTGCCGCCGCTCAAGCGCCTGCTGGTCAACAGCGTCATCAAGTACGTGAAGAAGATGGTCCCGCCGTTCCACTTGCCCAAGGCGGTCAAGTTCAACGACGTGCTGGCCAAGGGTCACGGCCAGCCGGTGCAGGATGTTTCGCCGAACGGCAACGACGTCGCGGTGCTGCAATACACAGGCGGCACCACCGGCGTGGCCAAGGGCGCGATGCTCACCCACCGCAACCTGATCGCCAACATGCTGCAATGCCGGGCGCTGATGGCGGCCAATCTCAACGAAGGCACGGAGATTCTGATCACGCCGTTGCCGCTGTACCACATCTATGCGTTCACCTTTCACTGCATGGCGATGATGCTGAGCGGCAACCACAACGTGCTGATCAGCAATCCGCGTGATCTGTCGGCGATGGTGAAAGAGCTGTCGAAGTGGAAGTTTTCCGGCTTCGTCGGGCTCAACACGCTGTTCGTTGCGCTGTGCAACAACGCCGACTTCCGCCACCTGGATTTCTCCTCGCTGAAGCTCACCCTCTCGGGCGGCATGGCCCTGCAAACCGCCGCGGCCGAGCGCTGGAAAGAAGTGACCGGCTGCTCGATCTGCGAAGGTTACGGCATGACCGAAACAAGCCCGGTGGCGTCGGTCAACCCGTTCCAGAAAATCCAGATGGGCACCATCGGCATTCCCGTGCCCTCGACCCTGTGCAAGACCATCAATGACGCTGGCGAAGAGCTGCCGTTGGGTGAAGTGGGCGAGCTGTGCATCAAGGGCCCGCAGGTGATGAAGGGTTACTGGCAGCGTCAGGACGCCACCGACGAGATGCTCGATGCCGACGGTTGGTTGAAAACCGGCGACATCGCGATCATCCAGCCGGATGGCTACATGCGCATCGTTGATCGCAAGAAAGACATGATTCTGGTCTCCGGCTTCAACGTGTACCCGAATGAACTGGAAGACGTACTGGCGACCCTGCCGGGTGTTCTGCAGTGCGCGGCCATCGGTATTCCGGACGAGAAATCCGGCGAGGCGATCAAGCTGTTCGTGGTATGCAAACCGGGCACGACCTTGAGCAAGGATCAGGTCATGGAGCACATGCGCGCCAACGTCACCGCTTATAAGGTGCCGCGCAGCGTGGAATTCCGCGACGCCCTGCCGACGACCAACGTCGGCAAGATCCTGCGCCGCGAACTGCGTGACGAAGAGCTGAAAAAGCTGGCGCTGAAAAAGCCGGCGTAAGTCAGCCCTGACAACCACAGACCCCGCCAGCGTGCGGGGTTTGTTGTTTAAGGCGGGCATGGATTGTCACGGCGGTATCGCTGAATGCCCTGGCCCCTTCGTGAGCAAGCTCACTCCCACTGGTCCAGCGGCCTTCCCGAGACTGAGTCCATCCCCATCCTGTGGGTTGGTAAAAGACCTCGAATTGGATGCGATCCTGTGGGAGCGAGCTTGCTCGCGAAGGCTTAGTTTCATTCACTGGAGAAAGTGGCTGAACGCCCCCGGCCCCTTCGTGAGCTCACTCCCACAGGGTTCGCGTTGTCCCACATTGGGTGGCCTGCCACATGATCTATGAAGGCGTAGATATGCAGACCTGCCTCCACCCCACCAAATCTGCGACAATCCGCGCCCTGCATTCAGATAGAAAGATTCCGCGCCCTGATGACCGACGATTCGACTTCCATCGACCAACTCTTCAAAAACCTCGACCACGCGATGATCAGCGATCGTCATCGCTTGCGCCGGCAATTGCATGAGCTGCGCAAGAAACCGGACGAGACGAAGCGGGCGCAATGGGTCGAGCGCGTGCGGGCATCGTGCGCCCGTGTGCAGAGTCGCGCCCAAAGCGTGCCGACGATGCGCTACGACGAAAACCTGCCCATCGCCGCCAAGCGCGACGAGATCAAGAAAGCGATTCTTGAACATCAGGTCTTGATCATCGCTGGCGAAACCGGCTCGGGCAAAACCACGCAGTTGCCGAAAATCTGTCTGGAAATCGGTCGCGGGCAGCACGGGCTGATCGGCCACACCCAGCCGCGTCGAATCGCCGCGCGCAGCGTCGGCAGCCGCGTTGCCGAAGAAATCGGCACGCCGCTGGGCGGTCTGGTGGGTTATCAGGTGCGCTTCGAAGACCAGAGCGACGAAAACACCCTGATCAAGCTGATGACCGACGGCATCCTGCTCGCCGAAACCCAGCACGACCGCTATCTTGAGCGCTACGACACGATCATCGTCGACGAAGCTCACGAACGCAGCCTGAACATCGATTTCCTCCTCGGTTACCTGAAAACCCTGCTGCCGCGCCGTCCGGACCTGAAGGTCATCATCACCTCGGCGACCATCGACCTCGAACGCTTCTCCGAGCACTTCGACAAGGCGCCGGTCATTGAAGTCTCGGGCCGGACCTTCCCGGTGGAGACCTGGTACCGGCCGATGACGGCCCAGCAGGACGAAGAGGGCAACAGCATTGAGGAAGACCTGACCGTCGATCAGGCCATCCTCGCCGCGTTGGACGAGCTGGCCGCCTTCGAACGCAGCGAGCGCAAGTCCCCCGGCGATGTGCTGGTGTTTCTGCCCGGCGAGCGGGAAATCCGTGACGCCGCCGAGATGCTGCGCAAGGCGCAACTCAAGCACACCGAAATCCTGCCGCTGTACGCGCGCCTGTCGCCGGCCGAACAGCAGCGCATCTTCCAGTCGCACCCGGGCCGTCGCGTGGTGCTGGCGACCAACGTTGCCGAGACCTCGCTGACCGTACCGGGTATTCGCTACGTCATCGACACCGGCACCGCGCGCATCAGCCGCTACAGCTACCGCGCCAAAGTGCAGCGCCTGCCCATCGAAGCGATTTCCCAGGCCAGCGCCAACCAGCGCAAGGGCCGTTGCGGTCGGGTCGAGCCGGGCCTGTGCGTGCGCCTGTACAGCGAGGAGGATTTCCTCTCGCGGCCTGAATTCACCGATCCGGAAATCCTGCGCACCAACCTCGCGGCGGTCATCCTGCAGATGCTGCATCTGCGACTGGGTCAGATCACCGATTTCCCCTTCATCGAGCCGCCGGACGGCAAGGCAATCAGCGACGGTTTCAACCTGTTGCAGGAGCTGTCGGCGGTCGACCGCGTAAACAACCTGACGCCGATGGGTCGACAACTGGCCCGCCTGCCGGTGGACCCGCGTATGGGCCGCATGTTGCTGGAAGCCGCGAAGCAGGGCAGCTTGCAGGAAGTGTTGATTGTCGCCAGCGCCATGTCGATTCAGGACCCGCGCGAGCGTCCGCCGGAGCGTCAGCAGGCCGCCGATCAGGCCCACGCGCAGTGGAAAGATCAGGACTCCGACTTTGCCGGACTGGTCAATCTGTGGCGTGGCTTCGAAGAACAGCGCCAGGCCCTGACCGCCAGCCCGCTGCGCAACTGGTGCCGCCGCAACTTCCTCAATTACCTGCGCCTGCGGGAATGGCGTGACTCCCATCGCCAACTGAGCCTGATCTGCCGCGACCTGCAATTAACGGTCAACAAAGAGCCCGCCGATTTTCCGAAATTCCACAAGGCGGTGCTCTCGGGCCTGCTCAGTCAGATCGGTCAGAAGACCGAAGACGGCGATTACATGGGCGCCCGTCAGCGGCGGTTCTGGGTGCATCCGTCATCGGGGCTGGGCCGCAAGCGCCCGCAATGGATCATGGCTGCCGAGCTGGTGGAAACCACCAAGCTGTATGCGCGCATGGTGGCGAAGATCGAGCCTGACTGGATCGAACCCCTCGCCGGGCACCTGATCAAGAAAAACCACTTCGAACCCCATTGGGAAAAGAAGCGCGGCCAGGTCGTCGCCTTCGAGCAGATCACGCTGTTCGGCCTCATCGTCGTGGGGCGTCGGCCGGTGCATTTCGGGCCGATCGACCCGGTGGTGTCCCGCGAGTTCTTCATTCGCGAAGGGCTGGTGCGCGGTGAGATCCAGTCCCGGGCCAAATGCCTCGCCGCCAACACCAAGCTGCTGGAACAGCTCGACGAACTGGAGGCCAAGGCGCGGCGCCGCGACATCCTGGCTGATGAAGAAACCCTGTATCGGTATTACGACGAACGCTTGCCGGCGGAGATTCACCAGACCGCGACGTTCGACGCCTGGTACCGGATGGAAAGCCAGAAGAACCCGCAGTTGCTGATCATGCGCGAGGAAGATGTGCTCGCCCGGGAAGCCAGCGAGGTCACGGCCAATCAGTACCCGGACACCTTGCGCCTCGGCGAACTGACCCTGCCGCTGACTTACCACTTCGAGCCCAACCACCCGCGCGATGGCGTGACCCTGCGGGTGCCGGCGCCGCTGTTGCTGTCGTTGCCGGCCGAGCGCCTGGAATGGCTGGTGCCGGGGCTGCTGGAAACCAAATGCGTGGCGCTGGTGCGCAATCTGCCCAAGGCGCTGCGCAAGAATTTCGTGCCGGTGCCTGACTTCGTCAAAGCCGCGTTGCAACGGATGGTCTTCGCCGAAGGCTCGTTGCCCCAGGCGTTGGGCCGTGAGCTGTTGCGCATGACCGGCGTGCGAGTGACCGACGAAGCTTGGGCCGAAGCGGCACAACAGGTGGAAAGCCACCTGAAAATGAACCTTGAAGTGGTCGACGCCAACGGCAAGTTCCTCGGTGAAGGCCGTGAGCTGGATGAGCTGACCGCCCGTTTCGCCGAGGCCGGACAAGCCGCGTTGGCGGTGCCTCAATCGGCGAAAGGTCAGCAGCCGGTCGAGGCCAAGGGCTTTGCGGCAGTGGCCGAAAAGACTCAACAGCAGATCGCCGGCCTGTCGATGACGGTGTATCCGGCGCTGGTGGAAGAGGGCGGCGCGGTCAAGGAAGGGCGTTTCTCGACCCAGGCCGAAGCCGAATATCAACACCGTCGAGCGCTGCAACGGCTGTTGTTGCAGCAACTGGCCGAGCCGACCAAGTTCCTGCGCAGCAAGTTGCCGGGACAGACCGAGCTGGCCTTGCTGTACCGCGACTTGGGTCGGGTCGATGGGCTGATCGAAGACATCCTGCTGGCGAGCCTCGACAGCTGCATTCTTGAAGGCGAAACGACGTTGCCCCGAGACGGCGCCGGCCTGCTGTCCCTGGCCGAGCGCAAGCGTGGCGGTCTGACCGAGCATGCCGAGCGGCTGGCGAGGCTGACGCTGGAAATCCTCAAGCTCTGGCATGGCCTGCAAAAGCGCTTCAAGGGCAAGATCGACCTGGCCCAGGCCGTGGCGCTGAATGACATCAAAGGTCAGTTGAGCAAGCTGGTGTATCCCGGTTTCGTCCGCGAGACGCCGGCGGTGTGGCTCAAGGAACTGCCGCGTTACCTCAAGGCCATTGAAATCCGTCTTGAAAAGCTCGGCAGCCAGGCGCAAAAGGACCGGGTCTGGAGCATCGAACTGGGCAATCTCTGGGCGCAGTACCAGACCCGCGCCGACAAACACGCTCAGGAAGGTAAGCGCGACCCGGAACTGGTGGTGTATCGCTGGTGGCTGGAGGAATACCGCGTGTCGCTGTTTGCCCAGCAACTGGGTACCAAAGTACCGATCTCGGACAAGCGCCTGAACAAGCAATGGACCCAGGTCGAGGGTTGATCCCCTCGGCCCGCAGTCCCGATTACATTACCCGATAGCGCGAAATGGCGGCCGTTATGGCAAACTTCGCGGCTAAACTTCATAGCGTCATAAACATCCGTCGTCCGCCAAGCGGGTTGCTGCCTCGTTGCATTGGGACTTTCGTCCCAGAACCACCGACGCCCTGCTTGTGCTGGCTGTTCAGCTGCTGCCGTCAGTGAGCTGCTTTTATCTCGAGAGGAACGACCGTGTACGAAGTCGTGATCAGTGGCACCGGGCTTTTCACCCCCGTCAACAGTATTTCCAACGATGAGCTGGTGCAGTCTTTCAACACCTACGTGGCCCAGTTCAACGCCGAAAATGCCGCCGCGATCGAAGCGGGAGAGGTTCAGGCACTGACGGAATCCAACGCGGCGTTCATCGAAAAAGCCAGCGGCATCAAAAGCCGTTACGTGATGGACAAGGACGGCATTCTCGACCCCCAGCGCATGAAGCCTCGCCTGCCCGAGCGCTCCAATGACGAATGGTCGATTCTCTGCGAGATGGGCGTTGCCGCGGCCAAACAGGCCCTGCAGCGTGCCGGCAAGACCGCCGCTGACATCGACGGCGTCATCGTCGCCTGCTCCAACCTGCAGCGTGCTTACCCGGCGATCTCCATCGAAATCCAGGCGGCGCTGGACATTCAGGGCTTCGGCTTTGACATGAACGTGGCGTGCTCCTCGGCCACCTTCGGCATTCAGACCGCCTGCAACAGCGTCAAGCTGGGCCAGGCCCGGGCGCTGTTGGTCATCAGCCCTGAGATCTGCACGGCGCACCTCAACTTCCGCGACCGCGACAGCCACTTCATCTTTGGCGATGCAGCCACGGCGGTGGTGGTCGAGCGCGCTGACCTGGCGACTTCCGCGCACCAGTTCGACATAGTCGGCACCAGGCTGCTGACGACGTTCTCCAATAACATCCGCAACAATTTTGGTTTCCTCAACCGCACGGCGGAAGAGGGCGAAGGCAAGGCGGACAAACTGTTCGTGCAGGAAGGCCGCAAGGTGTTCCGCGACGTCTGCCCGATGGTCGCCGAACTGGTGGCTGCGCACCTGGACGAGAACCAGCTGAACGTCGGCGACGTGCAACGGTTCTGGCTGCATCAGGCCAACCTGAGCATGAACCACCTGATCGTGAAGAAACTGCTCGGCCGCGACGCCACGGTCGAGGAAGCCCCGGTGATCCTCGACCGCTACGCCAACACCAGCTCCGCCGGTTCGGTGATCGCGTTTCACGAACACCAGGACGACCTGCCAAGCGGCGCGCTGGGCGTGCTCAGCTCGTTCGGCGCGGGGTATTCGATTGGTAGCGTGATTCTGCGCAAGAAGTGATGCGTGCGGCATGACTGCCGGCTAAACATGTGGGACTGTGCCAGCTGCGCGAGAGGGAATCTCTCGTACAGTTGTGGGATCCGCAGAAGATCCTAGGGTCCACAAAAAAAGCCCGGCGCTGCTCTGTCGGAACGGATGATGGGGATCCGACAGGGCAACGGCGGGCTTGAGGTCTGTAGCGGCTCCAAACGGCAAGAACACGCCGCTTGAAGCTTTCAGCTTGTCACTTGCAGCTTATAGCTCGTAACTGCCTTTCTTAGAACTTCGCCAGCACGTCCAGTTGCAGCGTGTTCGCATCCTGATCACGCGGCAGCGCAGAAGTCGCGAAGTCCGCTTTGGTCAGGAAGTACGTCGCGCCGACTGCGAAGTTCTTGTCGATGTCGTAGGAAATAGCCAGCTTGTGACCGCGCGAACCGGTAGTGCCGTTGGCAAAGTCGGAGTCGGTGAAAGCACCCACCACAGCGTTACGCTGTGTATCGCGGTAGTTGTAGTCCAGACCGAAACCGAACACCTTGGTTTTCACACCGGCCAGCCAGGCCGTGTCTTCGTCGCTGTTGGTGGCGCTGTTGACCACGTACTGACCGTACAGGCCGACCGGCACGACAAAGCCGGTCAGGTCCAGTTGCCCGAAGCCTTCATACAGGCGGAAGTCAGTGGTGTTGTTGCCGTTGATGCTCAAGCCACAGAACGTCGTGCTGGTGCTGGCAGCGGCCGGATTACAGTCGTTGGAGTTCTCGTAGTTGTAGACCGAGCCACCGACCGTCATCTTCACGTTGTCGGTGATGGCGATCCGCGTACCCAACTGAGCGGCGTTCAGGCGCAGGTCGTTTTTGAACTGCGTCCCTTCGCCGCTGATGTTGTCCTTGAGGGTGTAGGTACCGGCGCTGCCGAACAGCTCGAAGCCCTTGTTGATCGGCAGGCTGTAAGTCGCGGCCAGACCTTCAGGGTTGATGTCGTTGTCCCAGATCACGTCGCCTTCGCTGACCCATGGCTGAGCCATCTTGCCGCCGATGACGTGCAGGTTCTGGATGGCGGTCGGGTGGTAGTCGATGAAGCCTTGATCCAGCCACAGGTCTTTCTTGGTGAAGTAGTCGTTCTGGTCAACGTTGGTGGAGTTGGCCTTGTTGTCGCCACCGGTGGCGATACGGATACCGGTGCTGACTTGCGGGTTGATCTCGCTGTAGGCGCCGAGACGCACACGGATGCGCTGACGGTTTTTGTCCTGGCTGTTGTTCTGGTCGTCGATCTTGACCGTCTCTTGCCGAACGCGAACGTCGCCTTTGAATTGAGTCTTCGCTGCCCATGCCACTTTCTGCTCGAAGGCAGACAGTTCGGAGGACTTGGCAGCGGTGGCGGCGGCGATCTGGTCGGAGGTCGCTTTCTGGGCCTGTTGCTGAGCCAGCTGGTCTTTGGTCAGCTCGGTTTGCAGTTCGGCGTATTGGGCAGGTGAAATCGAGCCGTTGGCCTTCAGCATGTCGAGCAGTTTCGCGTCGACTGCGGCGCTGGCCGGAACGCTCATGGCCAGCAGCACACCACCACACAGGGCTGCCGCAGTTTTCGTGGAAGCAAGACGCATATCAATCTCCGTAACTGAGAAGGGATGACCGAATCATCCAGGAATCAACCGACCATTGGCGGGCGGGGAAAGGTCAGAGCGCTTAGAACCTGATGTTCTGAAAACAGGCGCCAGTATTGCGGCCGTTTATGACGAAACAGTGGCAAGGTGATGGCATGTGGATGACATGTGAAAATTTTGTTGAAGCCGCAGGCTAGAGCGTTCTGTCGAGTAAATTCACGTGCAGACCCTGTGAATAAGTGATACTGCGCAGACGTTAGCGCGACCACACGACTGCACCAGGAGTGGCGAGATGTCGTTACACCGTTTGGATAAATTGTCGGACCTTGCCCCTGAACAGTGGGACGCCCTGATACCTGGCGACTCACCCTTTCTGCGCCATGCCTTTCTCAGTTCGCTGGAAGACAGCGGCAGCCTCGGGCCCCGTTCCGGCTGGCGCGCCGAGCACTTGCTGCATTACGAGGGCGAGCAGCTGATTGCCGCGCTGCCGGCGTACCGCAAGTGGCACTCTTACGGCGAGTACGTCTTCGATCACGCCTGGGCGGACGCCTGCCGTCGCGCCGGTCTGGCCTATTACCCCAAGCTGCTGGTGGCTGTGCCGTTCAGTCCGGTCAGCGGGCCGCGCCTATTGGCAAAGACCCCCGAAGATGGCCGCGAACTGCTCGCCTGCCTGCCGGGCTATGCCCAGGGCGAGGAGCTGTCCAGCGTTCACGTCAACTTCACCGACCCGATCGCCGACGCGTTGCTTGCCGAACAACCCGGCTGGCTGCAGCGCATCGGCTGCCAGTACCACTGGCAGAACCGCGGCTACCGGGATTTTCAGGATTTCCTCGATGCCTTGAGCTCACGCAAGCGCAAGCAAATGCGCAAAGAGCGCGAGCAAGTGGCGGGTCAGGGCTTTGATTTCGACTGGCTGGAAGGGCACGAGCTGAGCGAAGCGCATTGGGATTTCGTCTACGCCTGCTATTCCAATACCTACGAAGTGCGTGGGCAAACGCCGTACCTCACGCGGGAATTCTTCAGCCTGGTGGCCGAGCGCATGCCCGACGCGATTCGTGTGGTGCTGGCGCGACAGGGTTCACGGCCGGTGGCGATGGCGTTCAGCCTGATCGGCGGCGACAGCTTTTACGGCCGCTACTGGGGCTGCCTGGCCGAGTTCGATCGGCTGCACTTCGAAACGTGTTTCTACCAGGGCATGGACTACGCCATTGCCAATGGCTTCAAGCGCTTCGACGCTGGCGCCCAAGGGGAGCACAAGTTGATTCGCGGTTTCGAGCCGGTCATCACCCACTCGTGGCACTACCTGGCTCACCCGGGATTGCGAGAGGCAGTGGCGGATTTTCTGACCCAGGAACGGGCAGGAATTCTGGCGTACGCCGAAGAAGCGCGCGGGGCCTTGCCGTATCGGCAGGAGTAGCCCGATCTGTCTGGGTCCGATCAAGCGTGAACAGCTTTGTTGGCTTTGCCCTGACAACGCTGTCTCGTGGCAAGCTCAACCCTTGTGGGGGTGAGCTTGCTCACGAAGGCGGCATCGGAACCTCCCAGGACATCCGCCCCGGGCCTATTTCTTCAAGGGTCAATCCACCCCGACAAACCCACCGGTCTGATGCGCCCACAGCCGTGCATACAGACCTTTGTGGGCCAGCAGCTCGCCATGGGTCCCGCTTTCAGCAATCACGCCGTTTTCCAGCACGATCAGGCGGTCCATCCGTGCGATGGTCGACAGCCGGTGAGCAATCGCGATCACCGTCTTGCCCTGCATCAGCGTTTCCAGACTCTCCTGAATCGCCGCTTCCACCTCCGAATCCAGCGCGGACGTCGCTTCGTCCATGATCAGGATCGGCGCGTCCTTGAGCAGCACGCGGGTGATGGCGATGCGCTGACGCTGACCACCGGACAGTTTCACGCCGCGCTCGCCCACATGGGCATCCAGCCCGGTACGACCTTCGGAATCTGTCAGCAGCGGGATGAACTCATCGGCGCGGGCCTTGCGCATGGCTTCCCACAATTCAGCGTCGGTCGCGTCCGGTTTGCCGTAAAGCAGGTTGTCGCGGATCGAGCGGTGTAACAGCGACGTGTCCTGGGTGATCATGCCGATGTGCGAACGCAGGCTTTCCTGGGCGACGTGGGAAATGTCCTGATCGTCGATCAGGATCCGCCCGCCTTGTACGTCATACAAACGCAGCAGCAGATTCACCAGCGTGGATTTACCGGCGCCCGACGGCCCGATCAATCCGATCTTCTCGCCCGGCTTGATGTCTAGGTTCAGGCCGTGAATCACGCCCTTGCCCTTGCCGTACTGGAAGTTGAGGTCTTCGAATTTCACTTCGCCACGGCTGACGGTCAGCTTCGGCGCAGCGTCCCGATCGGTGATGCCCACCGGCTGAGCGATGCTCTGCAGACCGTCCTGGACCATGCCGATGTTTTCGAAAATGCCGTTGACCACCCACATGATCCAGCCGGACATGTTGACGATGCGAATCGCCAGACCGGTCGCCAGCGCAATCGCTCCCACCGAAATTAGCGACTGGGTCCACAGCCACAACGCCAGGCCCGTGGTGGTGACAATCAGAATGCCGTTGAGCGTGGTGATCACGGAGTCCATTTCAGTGATCACGCGGCCGGCCAGCTGGGTCTTCTCGGTTTGTTCGCTGATGGCCTCGCGGGCGTACTGCTGCTCGGAATTGGTGTGGGCAAACAGCTTGAGCGTGGCGATGTTGGTGTAGCCATCGACGATGCGGCCCATCAGTTTGGAGCGCGCATCGGAAGACATAACGGAGCGCGCTTTCACCCGCGGCACGAAGTACCGGAGGGCGAGGACGAACGCGATGATCCAGCTCAGCAGCGGAATCATCAGGCGCCAGTCGGCTTCGGCGAACAGCACCAGCGCGCTGATCGAATAGATCAGCACGTGCCACAACGCGTCCACCGACTGCACCGCGGAATCACGCAGCGCATTACCGGTCTGCACGATGCGTTGGGCGATGCGCCCGGCGAAGTCGTTCTGGAAGAAATTCAGGCTCTGCTTGAGCACGTAACTGTGGTTCTGCCAGTTGATCATGCTGGTCATGCCGGGGCTGATGGTCTGATGCACCAGCAGGTCGTGCAGGGCAACGAAGATCGGGCGCAGCACCAGCGCGACGATGACCATCCACGTCAGCTCGAACGCATGTTCGCGGAAGAAATTCGGGTTGGGTGTGCCTTGGGCCAGATCGATGATGCGACTCAGGTAGCTGAACAGCGACACCTCGATCAGCGCGCCGATCAATCCAACTACCAGCAACGCGGCAAAGCTGGGCCACACCTGACGCAGGTAATACACGTAGAACGACGTGACAGTGTTGGGCGGGGCGGCGGTGGGGGCTTCGCGGAAGATATCGATCAGCTGTTCAAAACGGCGATAGAGCATTGGCAATGACGCCCACGCTTGAGCGGGCTCTCCTTTTGGTGGGGATTGAACACAGCGGCTTGAGAGCAGCTCAATGACAGTCTTCGGTTCAGACCGCATGAAAACGCGATTGCTCACGCTGATTCAAGGGCCGGGGCCTGAAAATGCAAAAGCCGGGCAGACGCCCGGCTTTTGCGCTTGCGGCAAGCTTAGTTCACGCGCTTGGCCGTCTTGATGTAGATCGGGTCAACCGGCACGTTCTGCATCCCGCCTTTGTTGCCAGTCTGGACGTTGACGATCTGGTCAACGACGTCCATGCCTTTCACGACCTTGCCGAACACGGCGTAACCGTAGTCACGGGCACCGTGGTCGAGCATGGCATTGTCAACGACGTTGATGAAGAACTGGCTGGTGGCCGAGTTCACGTCCGAGGTCCGCGCCATGGCGACGGTGCCGCGCACGTTGTGCAGGCCGTTATCGGCTTCGTTCTTGATTGGGTCGTTGGTGGATTTCTGTTGCATCTGCGCCGTGAAGCCGCCGCCCTGCACCATGAAGCCCGGGATAACGCGGTGGAAAATGGTGTTGTTGTAGAAGTTGCTGTCGACGTACTTGAGGAAGTTCTGGGTGCTGACGGGCGCCTTGTCCTGGTTCAGCTCGATTTCCACATCGCCGAAGCTGGTGGTCAGCACAACGTGAGGCGCCGGAGCGGCCATCAGATTGCCGGCGAACAACACGGCAGCGGCGGAGAGGGCGATTTTCTTCAGCATGGGCAGAGTCCTGAAATTGATGTCGACTGCGAAAAAACAGGCGTAAGGGAAGCACGTTTGCGCGGATTTGGACAGTGGGGGGTTTGGCGCGCGCTGATTTCAGTAGGACCGGCTTCAGCCGGGAAGGGGCCTGCTTTATCACCCTCACTCCTGCGGTGTGACACCCGATGCCTTCCCGGCTAAAGCCAGTCCTACAGGTGCACGCGCTGTTCTTGTGGGACCGGCTTTAGCCGGGAAGAGGCCGGATGGAGCACCCTCATATTTGCGGTGTGACACCCGACGCATTCCCGGCTAAAGCCGGTCCCACTGACTGCACGCGTTGTTTACAGCATCTGCTGCGGCGCCGGGAAGGGCGCGTCCAGCGGCGCGGTGTCGAAGCTCTGGATCAGCTCAATCAGGATCTGCGTCGCTGGCCCGAGCGGTTTGTCCTTGCTGGAATACAGATAGAACGTGGGATGCCGACTGCCGCCTTTATCAAGAGGCAGGATTTTCAGCACGCCCTCCTGGATCTCCCGCTCGATGATGTGGCGCGGCAACCAGGCAAAGCCCAACCCGCTGCTTACAAACGCAGCGGCCGTCGCAAGGCTGCCCACCGTCCAGCGCTGTTCGGCGCCGAGCCAGCCGACGTCGCGCGGCTGATTGCGCCCGGAGTCACGAATCACCACCTGCAACTGGCTTTCCAGGTCCTGGAAATTCAACTCACGTTGCAGTTGATGCAAGGCATGGCCGGGATGGGCCACGGCGACGAACTCCACCTTGCTCATCTCATTCCCGAGATACCCCGGAATGCTGAAGCCGCTGATGGCGAGATCGGCTACACCTTCCAGCAACACTTCCTCCACCCCCGACAGCACTTCCTCACGCAGTCGCACCCGACATCCGCGGCTTTGCGGCATAAAAGCTGTCAGCGCTCGCACCAGCCGGGCGTTCGGGTAAGCGGCGTCGACCACCAGACGCACCTCGGCCTCCCAACCCTGTTCCATATGATGGGCGAGGTCCTCCAGTTGGCTGGCGTTCTTCACCAGTTGCCGCGAGCGCCGCAACAAGACTTCACCCGCCTCGGTCAGCACGGCTTTGCGGCCGTCAATGCGCAGCAGCGGAACGCCGAGCTGGTCCTGCATCCTGGCGACGGTGTAGCTGACCGAGGACTGCGAACGGTGCAGCGCTTCGGCGGCCTGAGCAAAGCCGCCATGGTCGACAACGGCTTGCAGCGTGCGCCATTGATCAAGGGTCACGCGGGGCGCTTTCATCTCTCGCTCCTGTTGTCCTAAGCTGGCGGTCCCTGAATGGAGACTGCCCCATGAAAAGAATCTGTTGTGTGCTGCTGGCGATGCTGCCGCTGAGCGCGTTTGCCTACCCGATTGACGTCGAGAAAGACATCAAGGGCGTGCAGGTGGACTACAACAGTCATGACGTTGCCTACGACATCGGCAACATCACCCTGAATAACTTTGGCGATGTTCCTGCCAAGTGCAGCGTGGTCTTTCGCAACGGGCCGGAAGCCCCGCGCACGCGCCGGGTTCAGGTCGCGCCGAAAAGCAGCACCGAAGTCACCGCGAAATTCACCCGCGACATCGTCAAACTGCGCATCTCCCTGAGCTGCGAGCCTCTGTAACCCACGCATCAGCGTCGACGGAGCGTACGTCGGCTTCGTCGATAAAACAAATTCTTGGATGGGTTCGGGGCGAAAGCTGGCTTCTTTGATCGATATGCCTGCCGTCGGTACGGCGAGGGGATTGCCCTCCGAACGCTGGCGCGGCATCCGCCTGGACGCCTTAATCGCCCGTTAATCCCACCCCTTGAAGATGCTCGCGTTCATCGACACTCCATTGGCACTCGTTCGCTCCTGAGTGCATTGCCCGATCGACCCGCAGGACTGCGCCGGGTCGATCGGGTTTTTTCTTTCCGTGTCCCGAGTCGCCGCAAACGGTGGCGAGCCGACTGCTTAATAGACAGGCCATGGCCAACCGGCTAAGGTCGCCGCCTTCAAAAAAGGGGCAACCATGGGCTATCTACTTTTCGTGACGCTGATTCAGGCGTTTTCCTTCAGCCTGATCGGCGTCTATCTGGCCGGGCACGTCGACAGCTACTTTGCCGTGCTGCTGCGCGTCGTGCTGGCTGGGTTGGTGTTTATCCCGCTGACGCGCTGGCGTCGCGTCGAGCCTCAATTCATGCGCGGCATGCTGTTGATTGGCGCGCTTCAGTTCGGCGTCACCTACGTCTGCCTGTACCTGAGCTTTCGCGTGCTGACGGTCCCAGAAGTGCTGCTGTTTACCATCCTCACGCCGCTCCACGTCACGCTGATCGAAGACGCTCTTAACCGGCGCTTCAATCCGTGGGGCCTATTGGCGGCCATGGTCGCGGTGCTCGGCGCCGTGATCATTCGTTACGACCGGGTTGATCCGAATTTCCTCGGCGGCTTCCTGCTGCTGCAGGTGGCGAATTTCACCTACGCCGCTGGGCAGGTGCTCTACAAACACCTGGTGGCCCGTTACCCCAGCGATCTCCCGCATTACCGTCGCTTCGGCTATTTCTACCTCGGCGCCCTGGCCGTGGCGTTGCCAGCATTTCTGCTGTTCGGCAATCCGCAGCATCTGCCGGACGCGCCTCAACAGTGGGTTGTGCTGCTGTTCCTCGGCCTGTGTTCCACCGCCCTCGGCATGTACTGGTGGAACAAAGGCGCGTGTCTGGTCAACGGCGCCACACTCGCGGTGATGAATAACCTGCACGTGCCGGTGGGGCTGCTGATCAATCTGTTGATCTGGGGGCAGAACGAGGACCTGGGCAAGCTGTTTTTAGGCGGGCTGGTGATTGTTTCTTCGGTGTGGATCAGTCGGCGCGGTCTTGTTCAACGCCGGGCCATTCTCTGAAACAGCCGGGTTAGACGCCCGCGTCACCGACATCAGCGAGGGTGATGTTAGATATCTTCATGCGTGGTTTTTCATGTTGGGATCAAGCGAATAGATTGGCCCCAACGAAACGACTTAACCCACTTACCAGCAACTACGCGGAGATCTACATCATGAAAAAGTCCATTGCCTTCGGTTTCGCATTGTCCATCCTGGCTGCCGGTTCTGCCTTCGCCAGCCCTGAGCACATCCACCAACGCGCCATCGTCGACGCTTCCAGCGCTATCGTTCTGGACAGCAAAGTCGCCAGCAAAGAGGCGGCCAAGCCTTTCGCCACTCAGACTTCCGGCACCGCAACCGTTGCTGAAAACCGCAAAGAGTTTGGTTCGAGCTATCAGCGTTATCAGTAAGTCGTTGGGTGTAACGAGACCCACAATAAAAGCCCGGCAGATGCCGGGCTTTTTGTTGTTTGAATTAAATTGCGTCGGGTTACTCCTTATTCACGCTCAACTCATATCAACTTCCCTTCGAACGTTATTGGATCTTCTGTATCTGCAAGAAGGGTGCGAGTGCTGCCGGTACTTGTTCCGGAGCATCTTCTGGCTGCAAATGCCCACCCCGCGTCGAGCTGCCGGTAACGTCGGTTGCCCAGCGCTGCCATATCTCGGTCGGAGTAGGGCGGTCATCGGCGTGGTCAGCATCAGGCCATAGCACCAACACCGGACATCGCAGCTTCCGGCCCGCCGAGAAGTCTGCCTCGTCCATCGCAAGATCCTCATCCAGCGCAGCCCGGTAGTCTTCAATCATGGCCAGACGCACCGAAGGTCTTCGGAATGCTGCCCGGTAAGCCTCCATGGCCGCTGCCTCGATCACTGCTTGGCCCGCCGTCATTTTCTCCAACGCAAAATCGATGAATGCATCCGGATCAGCAGCCAGCAAGCGTTCTGGCAGGTCCGCCTGCTGAGCAAGCAGAAACCAGTGGAAGGCCTTGCTGGCGCCGCGAAAATCCATTGACGCCAGCGCATCCAGCGTCGGCACCACGGCGAGGGAGGCGAACGCGGTGATCTGTTCAGGGTAATCAAGGGCCATGCGATACCCCACCCGCGCCCCTCGGTCATGACCCACGACTGAAAATTGCTCGTGCCCAAGCTTTTCCATTAGGGCGACCAGTGCATCCCCGACACGTCGCTTGGTCCATCGTGGCGTTGTTTGCCTGATTTGGCTCGAACCGTACCCCGGGAGATCCGGGATGATCACGGTGTGGCTCAGCGCCAACGCTGGAGCAACCCGCCTCCAGGCAATGTGGGTCTGCGGATATCCGTGGAGCAGCAGGACTGGCGGGCCATGACCACCGATGACCCCGGCGAATCGAACGCCCCCCGCTTCCACGTCAAGTGGCCTGAAGTCAGGAAAAAAGGGTGTGGGTGTTGTACGTGTCAGCTCTGACATCAAGCAGCCTCCTTATCAGCCTCTAGCGACCCCGGGCTGCGTTCACAGAGGTGTCCATGAACCGAACCAGATCCCGATTGAAGCGCGCGGTCTCTTCCAGAAACGGCGCATGGCCCGAGTTCTGGTACAGCTTTGTCTGTATGCGAGCATTCAACTGCTTGGCGCGGGCGATGCTGGGCTGAACCTGAACCAGCGCATCCTTATCGCCATACACCATCAGGACCGGCACACGCGCCTTGGGCAGTCCTTGCGCCACGGCAACGGTCATTGAGGGCGTGGCGCGGGTCATCGGCCATGAAGCCATGGAAGCATTGGATAACAGCCGCTCGAAGGTAGGTGCATCCGGCTGGGTGTGGAAACAGAGCGCCAGAAAGCTGCGCACGGCGTCCAGATGGGTTTTCAGATCCTTGGACGCCAAGCCTGCGTACACGTCGGGGTGGGCAGTGATCAGCGCGGCGTTGAGTTCGATGACGCCGTCGACGTACATCATCCCGCCGATATCAGCGTCGCCATAGGCGGCAAGATAGTTCGACATGACCACGCCGCCCAATGACCAGCCGACCAATACGGGGTTTCTGGTACCGGTCGCTTTGAGCACGGCCGCCAGATCATCGGCGTACCGGCGTCCGTCGGTATAGGCGTCGGTATTTTCCGGCTTGTCGGAGAGGCCATGACCGCGCAGGTCGTAGGTGATCATGCGATAGCGTTGCAGCTCGGGATCGCTGGTCTGCTTCTGCCAGTTAAGCCGGCTGCCCAGCAGTCCGTGGATAAAGACGATGGCAGGGCCCTGCGGATTGCCTGACTCCTGCACCGCCAGCTTGACGCCGTCGGGTGCGGTGACGGTGTAGCTGCGATCTGCGGCCATGGTCAGCGAGGAGAGGCCTCCCAACAAGAGGACTGCACAGGTGCCGCGCAGCAGTCGGGTAAAACGGGGGGAATTCATGGCACTGCTTCCTGACTTCAAAGTGGGAAGCAAAGTCTAGGCAGGGTCGTCGGGACGTTCTATGATCCAAAGCGATTCTTGCTTGATCATTCGTCCTGATGTGGCTCCCCTTTTATGCATCCTTCTTCCAATGCCCTTGTAAGCGAATTGCTGTCAGGCATGCGCTTGTTCGGCGTGCAGTTCCGCAGAATGCAAGTTGAAGGCACGCCGGGCATTGGCTTCAGCAACGAAGTGGGCCGGGCTCAGTTTCATTTCGTCGGGCGCGGGCCGCTCTGGTTGCGAAGCCCCGGCGGCCATCTTCATCGGCTCGATACCGGGGACGCCGTGCTCATCCCCCACGGAGGGCCGCACGCGGTATTGGCTTCGGAGGAGACGCGCGCAACCGATGTGAAGCCCTTCACCCTGGACGCCTTGGCTGGCAGTGACTGCGGTGAAACGCCCCTCGTTGATCAGGACAGAAAGAACCAGGCGCCGGCTATGTTCAGTTGTTGCATGACGCTGGAGCTCGGTGGCATGCAGCCTCTGGTGACAGCCATGCCAGAGGTGTTGCAGGTCAGTATGCTGCTTGAATCATCGCCCGAGATCCGGCCCATGCTCGATGCGATGGAGCGCGAGTCGCTGACCCTGCAAGCGGGGCACATGGGAATCCTCTCGCGCCTTGCCGAAGTGGTCGCCGCCCTGATCGTACGAGGCTGGGTGGCTGGCGGATGCGGCGGCGCCTCGGGCTGGTTGAGCGCGTTACAGGATCCCCGGCTCAGCAGGGCGCTTGTCATGATGCACAAACACCCTGGCAGACACTGGACCGTGGCAATGCTTGCAAAGGAAGCCGGGCAATCCCGCTCGGTGTTTGCTCAGCGGTTTTTCCTCGCAACCGGCGTCACTCCGCTTCGATACCTGACGGACTTGAGAATGCGTCTGGCGGTTCTCCGGTTGAGTCGCCAACGTCAACCGGTTGAAACCGTCGCCAGCGAGCTGGGTTATGGGTCATTGGCCGCGTTCAGCCGCGCGTTCAAACGGTCGGTGGGCATGTCCCCAGGAGCGGTGCGCGTCAGAAACGTGGAAGGAGAGTAGTCAGAGGCCTTCAGTCAATCGCTCGTGTGACATCTTCGCCAAGCCTGTTCTTAAATCAGCCCCACTGGGCTGCTGATAAACCCCCAGCCCGAACTCCGGCAGCACCGCCAGCAGGTAATCGAAGATATCCCCCTGAATCCGCTCGTAGTCACCCCAACTGGTCGTGCGGGTAAAGCAGTAGATTTCCAGCGGAACACCCTGGGCCGTGGCTTCCATCTGGCGGACCATGCAGGTCATGTCCGGGTGAATGTCGGCGTGGCTTTTCAGGTACGCCAGGGCGTAGGCGCGGAACGTGCCGATGTTGGTGATGCGGCGGCGGTTGGCCGACATCTCGGCGACGTTGCCCTGGGCTTGATTCCATGCCTTGAGCTCGGCTTTCTTGCGGCCCATGTAGTCGGTCAGCAGGCGGACCTGGGTCAGCTTCTGTTCTTCTTCATCGGAGACGAACCGCACGCCGCTGGCATCGATGAACAGGCTGCGCTTGATCCTGCGCCCGCCGGACTGCTGCATCCCGCGCCAGTTCTTGAACGACTCGGACATCAGGCGCCAGGTCGGGATCGAGACGATGGTCTTGTCGAAATTCTGCACCTTGACGGTGTGCAGGGTGATGTCCACCACGTCGCCGTCGGCGCCGACTTGTGGCATTTCGATCCAGTCGCCGACGCGCAGCATGTCGTTGCTGGTCAGTTGCACGCTGGCGACGAAGGACAGCAGTGTGTCTTTGTAGACCAGCAGAATCACCGCCGACATCGCGCCGAGCCCGGAGAGCAGCAATAACGGCGATCGGTCGATCAGCGTGGCGACGATGATGATTCCGGCGAACACGTACAGGATCATTTTCGTGAGCTGCACGTAGCCCTTGATCGAGCGGGTGCGGGCGTGTTCGGTGCGAGCATAGATGTCCAGCAACGCGTTGAGCAGCGCGCCGACGGTGAGCATGAGAAAGAGGATGGTGAACGCCAGCGCGATGTTGCCGAGCACGTGGTTGGCAGCAGTGCTGAGGTTCGGGACCAGATTAAGCCCGAATTGAATAACCACCGACGGCGTGACCTGGGCCAGCCGGTGGAAGACTTTGTTGTGCAGAAAGTCATTGAGCCAGAACAGCGAGGGCTGGCGGCTCAGGGCTTTCATGGCGTAGAGGATCATCCATCGCGCCAGCCGCCCGAGCACGAAGGCGGCGATGAGCAGTAGCGTCAATCCGGTGATCGTGCGCAGCATTGGCTGGTTTTCCAGCAGCGTCCAGATTTCCTGGGCACGTAGCCAAAGCGAATGGGTGTCCATGGGCGCTGGATCTCCTGATCAAAAATGGGGGGCGCGATTAGAGCATTGATAGGGAAGCGAGGGCAGGGTAGGCCAAATCCGGTAACAAAATAGGCCCTTTGAGCTAAAGAGACTCGGCGAATCCGGCTTAAACCGGTACCCTATGCGACTGTTTTTTTGTATTACGCCGAGGTAACACCCGTGTTCTCCCAATTCGCCCTGCACGAACGCCTGCTAAAAGCCGTGGCCGAACTCAATTTCGTCGAGCCTACGCCTGTGCAAACAGCGGCCATTCCGCTGGCGCTGGAAGGACACGATCTACGGGTGACGGCGCAGACCGGCAGCGGCAAGACTGCCGCGTTCGTGTTACCGATGCTCAATCGCCTGATGGGCCCGGCGAAGGTTCGCGTCGACATCCGCGCCGTGATCCTGCTGCCGACCCGCGAGCTGGCCCAGCAGACGCTCAAGGAAGTGGAGCGTTTCTCCCAGTTCACCTTCATCAAGGCCGGTCTGATCACCGGCGGCGAAGACTTCAAGGTCCAGGCCGCGATGCTGCGCAAAGTGCCGGACATCCTCATCGGTACGCCGGGCCGCCTGCTTGAGCAACTCAACGCCGGCAACCTCGACCTCAAGCAGGTCGAACTGCTGGTTCTCGACGAAGCCGACCGCATGCTCGACATGGGTTTTGCCGAAGACGTCGAGCGTCTGGCCGGCGAATGCGCCAACCGTCAGCAGACCATGCTGTTCTCGGCCACCACCGGTGGTTCGGGCCTGCGCGAAATGATCGGCAAAGTCCTGAAAGACCCGCAGCACCTGCAGGTCAACAGTGTCAGCGAACTGGCTCCGGGCACCCGTCAGCAGATCATCACTGCCGATCACAACGTGCACAAAGAGCAGGTCCTGAACTGGCTGCTGGCCAACGAGACCTACCAGAAAGCAATCATCTTCACCAACACGCGCGCCATGGCCGACCGCATCTACGGTCGCCTTGTGGCGCTCGAGTACAAGGCGTTCGTGCTGCACGGCGATAAAGACCAGAAGGATCGCAAGCTGGCGATCGACCGTCTGAAGCAGGGCGGCGTGAAGATCCTGGTGGCGACCGATGTCGCGGCCCGTGGTCTGGACGTCGACGGCCTGGACATGGTCATCAACTTCGACATGCCGCGCACGGGCGACGACTACGTTCACCGCATTGGCCGCACCGGCCGTGCCGGCGGCGAAGGTCTGGCGATCTCGCTGATCACCCACGGTGACTGGAACCTGATGTCCAGCATCGAGCGCTACCTGAAGCAGAAGTTCGAGCGCCGCACGATCAAGGAAGTCAAAGGCACCTACACCGGGCCGAAGAAGGTCAAGGCGTCGGGCAAGGCGGTCGGCGTGAAGAAGAAAAAAACCGATGGCAAAGGTGACAAGAAGGGCGACAAAAAGAAAGCCGTTGCCAAGGGCCCGACCAAGCGCAAATCGGTAAATCGTCCGAAGGCCGAGCCTTTGGTCAGCCAGGACGGGATGGCGCCGCTGAAAAAGCGCGTCACGCGTCCGCCAGTCGCTGAATAACCCCATTCTGCCTCCCGGCCAGCCCGCTGAACGGCTGGCCCTCCACTGGGTCACAACCACTGAGCATCAAGCCCGATGACCGGACGTCACGGGTATTGCCCTGTTGGCCCACTGGAGGATGAAACATGTCTAAACGATACGACTGGGACCTGATCGAGCGTCTGTTGCACCACGTACAAAACAGCGTCGCAATCGCTGATGCATCAGAAGCGTCTGCCGCAGAATTGAGAGCGTTGTTGCTCGAACGTGGGTTCATTGCCGCCCACACGAGTGGTGATGGCGGGAATGGCGAAGGCGCGACCCTTACGCCTCGAGGCGCGAGCTTGCTGGCGATGATCGACAGCAGCATTCCAGGCAACGACCATCCGCGTCAGGTGCTGGATGAACAGGCCGATGCGCTGGACCAGGCGACCTTTGATGAGGTGGCCTCCAAGGCGCAAATCGCCTGACCTGAAAGCGTCCTGATCAGGACGCTTTTTTTATGCTCTTGTAGCAACTCAAATCTGTGAAGTCTTTGCGCACATCGGCGATTTTCGCCAGCAACTTCTGCCGTTGATCAGGGGTACTCTGCGCCATCAGGTCCGCAATCAGAGAAATCGCTGCCTGCTCGGTATGGTCGTAGGTGGCGCGATATTCGGGCGTCCAGAAGGTCTGGCGATCCTGCAACAGACTGGCAATCTTCTGATCAAAATCACCGGCATTGCGCTGTTTCACCGCCGCCAGCAACAGCGACTGCCAGTGCGCGCGGTTGTCGATCCACAGCCGGTTCTGCTCGCCCAGCGAGGTCGACCACTGCATCACGCGAGCCTGTTGGGCTGCATTCAGCTTGCCCATCCAGGGCGTCAGACGTTTCTCCATCCGTTGAGCGCGTTCACTGATCTGCTTGTCCAGCGGCTGGTCGACGTACTCGTCCTCATGCTTGCGCAGGTCCTTGGCGAATGCGGCTTCCATCTCGGCCACCTGCTGATCGTCCAGCTGACGCAACAGCTCGACCGCCGAGGGCGTGATTTCTTTCGAGAGGGTGGCGATGGCTTGCCGCGCTTCGGCGGTGCGTGCCTTGAGTTGCTCTTGATTGACCTGGTTGTTTTCGACCATCCCTTGCAGACGGTCCAGCCAGTCGAGGTAACCGGGAATCTGAGTGGTGCAGTGCCAGCTCAAGTGCTCTTTCAAGCGCTCATCGAGCCAGTCTTTCTGCGAAGCGTTCATGTCCAAGTAGTCGTTGAGCGACCAGGGAATGATGAAGTCCAGATGCCGATACGTCAGGCCAATCTGACTGCACCCCGCCAACAGCGTCAGGCTCAGCCACAGCGAAATAAAGGTCTTCAACACAATGCCCATGACAGCTCCTTGCCGGTTCGTCTCACCGTTATAGAGCAAGTCAGGTCATGGCGGTTCAACCCATCAGAAAAACGAGCGCACGACCTTAAGGGTAACGGTACTTTCGCACTGGGTGTTGTGGCCGCTGTAGGCGCTGCAATCGGCGCCGGTCAGGCTCGAGCCGCTGTACATCAGGTTCATGTCCATGCCCAGAACAGGGCGCGACACGTTGAACGACCAGTCGCTGTAGGCGTTGACCACGCCGCCGCCGTCGATGATCGTGGGCGAATCGAGCTGGTGGTTGCCGTACTGCATGCGCAGGTCCAGGCCCAAGGGAATCATGCTGCCCAGGTCGAGAAACACGGTGCTGTCCTGGCGACCGGCGTCGGTGCTGAAGGCGGTGCCGATGCGGCTGTCGAAAATGCGGAAACCGGCATAAAGCTCGTGGCTGTCGAGCTGGTCGGTATTCGGGTAGCTGTAGCGAATGACGCCAAGCTCGTAACCGAGGGTTTTGTCGAAGGGCTTCTTGAACCCCATATAGGAGTCGACTTCCAGCGCGGTGTCGGGCGTCAGCCCTGCGCTGGGGGACCATTGCCCGAAGTAGAAACCGCTGTCGTGGGTCAGATCGAGTCCGCCGTGGAACTTGGTATCGGCACCGCTCGGTGTCACCAGGCCCTGAGCCATGGTGCGGCTGGGCGTGGTGCCGAGCTTCAGGCTGAAGTCGCCCAGCTCCCGCTCGATGACCTGAGCGCTGGCGGCGTGATGCATGAGGGCGGCGCAGGTAAACACCGCACCGGTCCAACGGTTGAAACAGCGAGCATAAGGCATGCTTCACTCCTTTCAGGTTTCAGAGGAGTGGGTCGAAGGTTTCTATCCGAAAGCCGAATGGCCTGGCAAGAACCGCGAGCTAGAGCGGTGCAAGGATACCGCCGATTGGCGCCATCTCACGACCATTGGTCGATTCGAGGCAGATGCGCAGAGCTTTCAGATCAGTTCGCGGGGGAAATCAGCTGATTGACGACGATCAAGGCTTGAGGAAAAGACGGATAACCGCTGGTGGCTACGTCCAGTTTTTCGTACTGGGTGCGGTACTTCTGTGCCTTTTCCTGATCGTCCATTCCGGCCCTTTGCGCAAGCAGGGCGATGGCCAGCGGGTAATTTCGATCTGCAGAATCGTTGAGCCTGGCATCGATCAGCGTTGGCTCGGCGTTCTGACGCAGAAGCAGTATGGCTTGGTAAAACTCGGCTTCGCCGGTTGTGTCTTCGCGTGCTGCCCGTTCAAGAAGTGCGCTGGCGAGTTCGTCGTTTTCGGCGCGGCGTTCGTTGATCAGCAGCTTGGCCTGGAGCATGTCGTTCTGATACAGCAGATAGTCGGCACGGCAGGCGCTGCCTGGCATCGAGGTGTCACATCCGTGGGTCGCACAGCCGGTGAGCCCGAGGCTGAGCAGGGCGCCAATGATCATCCGTTTGTTCATATCGGTTTCCGCAGAGACGTCAGCAGATCAGGGCATCGTCCGCTCTTTTCCATGACCCATGGGTAACAGCATTGAGGAGCAGTCATGTGACGAGAGTAAAGCAGAGCTTTGTACAGCGAGGGAGCGATAGACCTGGCGCTTTGTGATCAAAGCGCCTGGATGTCGACCGCGGAGGCGGGAGAAAATTTACTTTTTGCCGAGGGAGATCTGTTTGGATGGGCCGAAGGTCTGGCCGCTGACACCTTTGGCGATCTGTTGGATCTCGCCACCGGATTTCAGGAAAGCTGCAATTTGTGCGTTGATCGAATCGCTGGTCTCAACGGCAGGAGCTGGCTTGGCTTTCGAATTGGATGCTTTTACACGCATGGCTGCTATTGACCTATATAAATTTAATACGGCCGGCCATCCTATCGGAATTGACCGGAAATTGCTTGGGTATTATCGGACGGGGGGAGGCGTGGCGGGCGCAAGGATGAGCGCAATTATTTTCCGAAAGCAGCGGCTAAATGACTGTTTTAATTGCGATGTTTAATCTGGCGTTCCGTCGATTACGGCCGGTGTTCAAGGCGGCGGACCGGCTCGACGACCTGACGAATGGCTTTAGCTCGGCACCGCCTGCGCTGCGTGGTTCATCAAGGCGTTGATTTCCAGGGCGGCGATGCCGACGGCAGATGTCGATCCGAAATGGCCACCGGAATGCCCGCCCGAATTCGGGTAGAATGCCGCCCACGTAACGAGGGTATCTGGACATGGCTTTAGTCGGGCGCTACAACAGTTTGCAAGTGGTTAAACACACTAACTTCGGTTTATATCTGGACGGGGCACAAGACGGCGAAATTTTGCTGCCCAACCGATATATCCCCAAAGATATTCCCAGCGAAGATGAAGACTGGCTCAACGTCTTTATTTATCTGGACAGCGATGACAAGTTAATCGCCACCACCGAGAAACCCAAGGTTCAAGTGGGTGAATTTGCCAGCCTCAAAGTGGTTGAAGTCAACAGCATTGGCATCTTTCTGGATTGGGGTCTGCCCAAGGATTTGCTGCTGCCGTACTCGGAAGAAAAGCAGCCGCTGAAAGCCGGCGACTACTGCGTGGTGCATGTCTACCTCGACAAGCACACCCGCCGCATCACCGCGACCACGCGTCTGGATCGTTATCTGGACAAGGTGCCGGCCAACTACACCGTGGGGCAGGAAGTGGACTTGCTGGTGGCGGAAGAAACCGCGATGGGTTTCAAGGCGATCATCAACAACAAGCACTGGGGCCTGATTCACAAGAACGAGGTGTTCAAGTTCCTGCGTTCGGGCAAACAGGAAAAAGGCTTCATCAAGGAAGTGCGCAGCGACGGCAACATCAGCCTGAGCCTGCAACCGGTGGGCGAGCAGCTTGCCAGCAGCCTCAACGCGCAGATCCTCGGCAAGTTGCGTGACAACAACGGCGTATTGCCCGTCAGCGACAAGAGCGATCCGCAGGTCATCAGCAACCTGTTTGGCGTCAGCAAAGGCAACTTCAAGAAAGCGATCGGCGCACTGTACAAACAGGGCCAGATCGTCATTCACGCCGACCGTATCGAACTGGTCTGACGTGACACTCGGCTGCAGCGCGGGATGACCTGCGCTGCGGTCGTCTGATTAGCCTTGCCAGATCACTTCTGTACGAAACTGGCGAAGCTCAGGTTTGCGCCGTTCGGGCGCATGTCCTTCAAGTACGAATCCTTGTCAGCCGAGAGCTCCAGGCTCACGGTGGACTTGCGCTTGCCTTCGTTGCGAACCACCACCGCGTCTTTCTGATCGCGCAGGAACTTGGTGGTCACCTTCAGGTGAATCAATTCGTCCGTGCTCGGCGTGTGCAACAGCAGATGCAGCCACTCGTACTGACCCACCGCCAGGCGGCTCATGGGCAAATCAAACCACCAGATATTGCGCTTGGGGTCGAGTACGGCGAAGTGGGTGTTATTGGTGCCGAGCACGGCGCCGCCGAGCTGTTCATTACGGCGCGCAATGGCCTGCTGCTTATCGAGTTTCATAACATTCCTGGATCACGGTCTCGTCAACCTGGCCCGACGCCCTGAGCGCCGCCGGTTCGGTCGCGCATTCTCCGGGGTTCTCGGGGAAACATAAAGGCAAAATTGGCCGGCGCGATTCGCGGGCTTTCATGGGGACGCGGAGCGTCCCGAAATGCATTCCCACGCAGAGCGTGGGAACGATCGAACATCAGCGCCTGGACTGGCCTCTTCCCGGCTAAAGCCGGTCCCACTAAACGCAGCGCGTGCCGTCAGTGCGACCGGCGTCGCCCCACGAAGGACCGGCTTCAGCCGGGAAGCTTTTGATGTGCCTGCCGCTGGTTATTAGGATGGATTCCGATCCCTCCAGGCGCATGGAAAACCCAGCCTCAAGGCGCCATTTCAATCCATTCGCGAAATAATTGAACCTCTGATTCACCGCTCCGGTCAGTTCTAGTGTCGAGGTAATGACAACTTATTCTCACCCTGGAGTTAACCCTATGAGCAGCACCGGCGATAAAGTCAAAGGCTTGGCCAACGAAGCGGTAGGCAACGTCAAGCAGGGCGTCGGCAAAGTGACCGACAACGACAAACTGCGTGCCGAAGGCAAAGCGCAGGAAATCAAAGGCGAAGCGCAACAAACCGTTGGCGACGCTAAAGACGCTGTGAAAAAAGGCGTCGACAAGGTCTAAATCCCTTGCGCCCGGGGCTGCCATGCTCCCGGCGAGCTGATTTGCATCACAGTAACGGCCATCCTTCGATGGCCGTTATCGTTTGCGTCGCCGACCGCCTGAAACACATCAAATGTAGCCAATACCCCGGGCACCCTGTAAAAAGCCAGCCCGTTCGGGCAACTGACGGAATTTCAACGCAATTGCCCGCTCGTATGCATACCGCTTGTAGAAACGCCTTAATCAATAACCGTGCTTCGGCTACATCTGTGTCGCGAAGGAGACGCCATGATATTCCCGGACTTGCGCCAGCTCAGCATCAAGACAGTGTTGGTCAGAACGGTCAAAGAGTTTCTCGATGACGAGATGTCGACCTACGCCTCGGCACTGGCCTACCAGATGCTGTTTTCGCTGTTCCCGTTCCTGCTCTTCCTGATTGCCCTGATCGGCTTCCTGCACCTGCCGGACTTTTTCAGCTGGTTGCGGCTGCAATCCGAACTGGTCCTGCCGCCCCAGGCCCTCGACCAGGTCAACCCCGTGATCGACCAGTTGCAACAATCCAAAGGCGGCTTGCTGTCGATCGGTATCGTCATCGCACTCTGGACCGCCTCGGCTGGCGTGCGCCTGATGATGAGCGCCATGAACGCCGCGTATGACGTAGTCGAAGCGCGCCCGGCCTGGAAACGCATTCCGCTGTCGGTGTTCTACACCATCGGTATCGCCGGCATGCTGTTAACGGTTGCCGCGCTGATGGTCACCGGCCCGGTGGTCATGAACTGGCTCGCCGCGCAGATTGGCATGGAAGATTTCATCGTCACCTTGTGGACAGTTCTGCGCTGGCCGCTGATCATCATCCTGCTGATGGTCGCGGTGGCAATCATGTACTACGTCATGCCCGACGTTAAACAGAGCTTCCGCTTCATCACGCCGGGCTCAGTGCTTGCGGTCGTGGTGTGGATCGTCGCTTCACTGGGCTTCGCCTACTACGTGAAAACCTTCGCTGACTACAACGCGATGTACGGCAGCATCGGCGCGATCATCGTGTTGCTGCTGTATTTCTACATCTCGGCAGCGGTGTTGTTGCTGGGCGCCGAGATGAACGCGGTGATCGAGCACATGTCAGCCGAGGGCAAAGAGAAAGGCGAGAAGGAAGAAGGTGAGCGCGATGGCACGGCCGATTTCAATACGGTGCACCTCAAGCAGCACGTCTCGGGTCTCGGCCGCGATCACAGCCATGACCACGATTACACCCCAACGCCGCCGGTGCTGAAGACCGACAAATTCTGATCACGCTCTAGGTAGACGGCGCCCGCTTGTGGCGCCTCTGCCCGTTGCAGAGGGCCCGCAATGATTCGCGAAATTCTGAAAATGGGCGACGAGCGCTTGCTGCGCATCGCGCCACCTGTCCCCGAGTCGATGTTCGGTTCGCAAGAGCTGAAGACACTTATCGAGGACATGTTCGAGACCATGGAAAGCGTCGGCGGTGTCGGCCTGGCTGCGCCGCAGATTGGCATTGATCTGCAACTGGTGATCTTCGGTTTCGAGAGCAGCGATCGTTATCCGGATGCGGAGGCCGTTCCCCAGACCATCCTGCTCAATCCGTTGATTACGCCGCTTGAGCAAACCCTGGAAGAGGGCTGGGAAGGCTGCCTGTCCGTGCCGGGCCTGCGCGGTGTGGTTGATCGCTACGAGCACATCCGCTACGAAGGTTTCGACCCGGACGGCAAGCTTATCCAGCGTGAAGCCCGCGGTTTTCATGCGCGGGTCGTCCAGCACGAATGCGATCACCTGATCGGCCGGTTGTACCCGTCACGCATCACCGACTTCAGCCGCTTCGGCTTCATCGAAGTGCTGTTCCCGGGGATGGACCCGAACGCGGACGAATAACGGCTAGTTCTTCGGCTTGATGAACCGCAGGGTCATGCGGTCGGACTCGCCGATTGCCAGATAATTCGCCTTGTCCTGCTCACCCTTGACCAGCGCCGGCGGCAGTGTCCAGACGCCGTCGGGGTAGTCCTTGGTGTCTTTGGGGTTGGCGTTGATTTCGCTCTCGGCCGCCAGCTTGAAACCTGCCTGCTGCGCCAGTTTCACGACGTAGTCCGTCGGCAGGTAGCCGTTCTTTTCGTTGTCTTTGGCGGTGGTGCCGGGTTTGGCCCGATGGTCGACCACGCCCAGCGTCCCGCCCGGTTTCAACACCTCGTAAAACGCCTTGAACGTCGCCGCTTCGTTACCGGCGTCGACCCAGTTGTGCACGTTGCGGAAGGTCAGCACGGTGTCGGCCGAGCCTGGCTTGCCGAAGACCGGCGCTTGGGGCGCATAGGCCACGACCTCGACCTTGGCGTAATGGGCAGGGTCGGCGGCGTATTTCTGCTTCAGGCTGTCGGCGGATTTCTTCGCGTAATCGCTGATGGCGGGGTCGACGATGGCGGCCACGTAATGGCCTTTATCTTTGAGCAGCGGTGCCAACAGTTCGCTGTACCAGCCGTTGCCCGGCGTGATTTCAATGACCGTCTGATCAGGGCGCAGGCCAAAAAACGTTAGCGTCTGCTCAGGGTGACGGTATTGATCGCGGGCCGCATTTTGCGGCACCCGCCAGTTGCCGCCGAGCACGGTCGCAAACTGCTCGTGACTGACAGTGGATTCGGGCGCAGCACTCGCCGCCACTGCCAAGCCCGTTGCCGAAAGTGCCGCGAGGGAGAAAACCATAAGCGCCGGCTTCATGTGCGTCCTGCCTGACCAAGAAATGATCGGCGAGGCTAGCACGCGAAGCGGGGCCTCCGATGGCACGGTTGGTTTTGTCCACCGCAGGAAAGGTTCTAAGCCGCTGTTGGGTTACGGGCCAGTCAAATGAGCCAGTGCCACCAATCGCTTGGTCTGGCGATAACGCTCCAGGCGTGAGGCCAGTGCCTGGGGCAGCTGCAATGTTTCCACGAAGCCGAGTCGCTGATAAAAGCCGCTCAGCTCAGGTTCACAGAACAACCAGATGTTTCCTTCAACCGACGTCAGCGCTGCGGCGATCAGCCCCGCCGCGACACCCCGCCCGCGCTCGGCTGACGCAACGAACAGCCCGGTCAACCAGTGCCCACCCGCAACAGGCGTCAAGCACATACCGCCCACGATCTCCGACCTGTGCGCCACCCACATCTGTGCCTCGCCCTTGGCGCGCATGGGTGAGCGATGGGCGCGGTAGAACTTCTCCAGCAACGGGCGCTGCACGTCGGGAAGGGGCGAAAACTGGATGTCGGGCATGGGCTGCGGGCGTCGGATAAAGGGTCGATTGGGCGCATGGTTCTACCGTCATAACCAATCGATCTACAAGTTTTTCCTGCGTCGTTGCACAACCGGTTATCAGCCCGAATGCAGGAACCACCAATGCCCCACTATCTGGACGACGCGCAGCGCGAAGAGATCAAGCGTTTGCGCGCAAGCTTTACGGGCCGCACGGAATGGCCGACCTGGTTGCTGCTGATCGGTCTGTACACAGGCTGGCCGACGTTGCTGGTTGCCAGCCCGCACCTGGGCGTGTGGCCGACGACGCTGTTGATGATCCCGCTGCTGGTGCTGTGGATGTCCGTGCAACACGAGGTGCTGCACGGCCATCCGACGCGTTCGTTGCGACTGAACAAGGTGCTCGGTTACGCGCCGTTTGCGGTGTGGTACCCATACACCCTGTATCGCGACACCCATATGCAGCACCACTGCGACGAAGACCTGACCGTGCCCGGCCGCGACCCTGAGAGCCGCTACCTGAGCCGGTCGCACTGGAAGCAGACTGGCAAAGTGATGCGTTTCTTGCGCTGGCTCGACAAGACCCCGCCGGGGCGTCTGGTGTTTGGCGTGCCGTTGGCGCTGAGCAGTCTGATCATTGGCGAAACCCGCCGATTGCTGCGTGGCGAGCGTCAGGCCTGGGCGATGTGGTCGACCCATGGTGGATTGCTGGTGCTGATGTTTTGGTTCACCGAGCATTACAGCGCGATCTCGGCCTTGCATTACGTGCTCTTCTGCAGCGTCCCGGCGCTGGCGGTGTCGATGGTTCGCTCCTATTACGAGCATCGTCCGGGCGAGCAACCCCAGGAGCGCACGGTGATCAACGAAGCCTCATGGCCGTGGGCCTGGCTGTTCCTGAATCTGAATCTGCACCTCGTGCACCACGATTTGCCCGGCTTGTCGTGGTATCACATGCCCGTCGTCTATCGGGCGCGACGCGAGGCGTGGCTGGCACGCAGCGGCGGATTCCTGGTGGCCGGTTACGCGGAACTCTTTCGTCGGCACAGCTTCAATCCTATCGACAGCCCGCAACATCCCTACGTCTGATCAGGAATATCGAACATGGCCCAAGGCTTCGCCGAACTGTTGATGTACGTCGCGCCGCCGCGCGTTCAGCAGGCGCAAGGGCAGTGGCTGAAACGAACAATGGAAATCCTTGGCGTGCAGCGTCTCGATGCTGCGGATCTGGATCTGAAAGCGCTGTGGCTTTCGCCGCACTTGCTGCTGACGCAAACCTGCGGCTATCCGTTGATGACGGAATTGCGGGGCAGGGTTCAGGTGGTCGGGCGTCCTGTGTATCAGTTGCCCCATAGCGCCGATGGTAATCATTGCAGCCTGTTGATTGCCCGTGAGGACGATCCGCGTCAGGCGCTGGTCGAGTTCAGGGGCAGTCATGGCCTGCTGAATTCTCGGGATTCTAATTCCGGCATGAACCTGTTCCGCCACGCATTAGCCCCACTTCAACAGGATGGCAGGTTCTTCACCGACATCACGCTCACCGGCGGTCATCGCGCCAGCCTTGCTGCGATCAAAGCGGGCAATGGTGATCTGGCGGCCATCGACAGCGTGACCTTCGACTACCTGGCCCGCGACGCCAGCGAGGAGGTCGCCGGGGTAAAGGTGATTGCGCGTACGGCGGAGGGGCCGTGCCTGCCCTACATCACCCGCCTCGGCGCTGATGCTGATGCCATCCGCGCCGCCATGAATCAGGCGCTGAACGAACTCCCCGATGTCGCCCACGTGTTGGCGATCAGCGAAGTGTTACCGGCGAGCGAGCCCGATTACCAGGTGCTGCTCGACTACCAGCAGCAGGCTATATCCCTTGGTCTGCCGTTGCTGTAGTTATTCCGTGATGATCTATAAGAATCACTTTTAAGTATTTTTACTGCATAACCGCGCTTGCTAGCATGGCCTCTCGGAAAGTCCCGATGATAAAAATTTCAGGGCAGGGGATGTCTTATGGCTGGCGCCGACGTTATGCATCGCCACTACCTCAGCGAACTCTTTGTGCAGCACCACGCGTGGCTGTGCCTGCGCTTGCGTCGGCTGCTCGACTCCGAGCAGAGCGCCGAAGACGTCGCGTCCGATACCTTCCTGCAATTGCTGGCCTCGCCCAACGTTGTGCCGATTCGCGACCCGCGCGCGCTGCTCACCACTATCGCCCAGCGACTGGTGTATGAGCGCTGGCGGCGGCGTGATCAGGAGCGCGATTATCTGGAGGGATTGGCCCTGGAAGACGCTGTTCCTTTTGCGTCCGCAGAAAGCCACGCCGCTACGCTGCAAATCCTTGACCGTCTGGATCGCCGCCTTGACCGCCTGCCTGCAAAGATCAAATCAACCTTTGTGCTCTCCCGCCGCGGCGGTCTGACCTATCCTGAAATCGCCGCGCGTCTGGGCATTTCGCAGCGTTCGGTGAGCGACTACATGGATAAGGCTGAAACCTGTTGCCGCCGCGCTTGTCTGGAATAAAGCGTGTGCTGTGCCCGGCCGACTGTGCCAAACCGATTGAGCTCCTCCCATCCCCGAGCGACGAGAGACATCCATGACACCAATCAAAAAATTGCTGGGCGGCTCGCTGCTGGCACTGGCTGCCCTGACGGGCTCGGCGTACGGCGCGGAAAAAGCCGCGCCGATTCATTTCGGTGACATCACTTGGGAGAGCGGCAGCCTGATCACCGAAATCCTGCGCACCATCGTGGAAAAAGGCTACGGCTATCCCACCGACAAACTGCCCGGCAGCACGGTGAGTCTGGAAGCGGCGCTGGCGAAGAACGACATTCAGGTGATCGGCGAAGAGTGGGCGGGTCGCAGCCCTGCGTGGGTCAAGGCGGAGGCTGAAGGCAAGGTCCACGGCTTGGGCAACATCGTCAAAGGCGCGACCGAAGGCTGGTGGGTGCCGGAGTTTGTCATCAAGGGCGACCCGGAACGCGGCATCAAACCGCTGGCGCCGGACCTGAAATCGGTGTCGGACCTGCCCAAATACAAAGACGTCTTCAAGGACCCGGAATCCCCGGACAAGGGCCGTTTCCTCAACAGCCCGACCGGCTGGACGTCCGAGATCGTCAACACCCAGAAGCTCAAGGCCTACAAGCTCAACGACAGCTACGTGAACTTCCGCACCGGTTCGGGCGCGGCGCTGGATGCTGAAGTCGCATCGTCCATCCGCCGTGGCAAGCCGGTGTTGTTCTACTACTGGTCGCCGACGCCGCTGCTGGGTCGCTTCAAGCTGATCAAGCTGGAAGAGCCGCCGTTCAACGAAGCCGCCTGGAAAACCCTTGCCGACGCCAGCAATCCCAACCCGATCGGCTCCAGCTCCCTCGCTGCACACCTGGCGATTGGCGTGTCTGAACCGTTCCGTCAGCAGTACCCGGATCTGGTGAGCTTCTTCGAGAAGGTGGACCTGCCCATCGACCAGCTGAACAAAACCCTGGGCGAGATGAGCGAGAAGCGTCAGGAACCGAGTGTCGTAGCAAAGAGTTTCCTGAAGGATCACCCGGAAGTCTGGACCGCCTGGGTGCCGGCCGAGGTTTCCAGCAAGGTGAAGGCGGGTCTGTAAGCGCTTTCTCTTCAAACTGTGGGACAAGCGGGCCGCCGCTTGTCCCACAGGCAATCCCGTCCATGCACGAGTGACACTTCTTGAACCCCTCATTCATTCCTCTGCATACCGAACGCCTGATCCTGCGCGAACTCACCCCTGACGACACCCCGGCGTTGGCGCAGATTCTGGGCGATGCCGAAGTGATGCGGCATTCGGTGGCAGGGGCTTTGTCGGAAAAGGCTACCGGCGAGTTCATCGACTGGTGTCGGTTTTCTTACCGTGAACGTGGCTTTGGTCCCTGGGCGGTGGTGGAGAAATCCACCTCAACCCTGGCGGGTTTCTGCGGTCTCAACGCCGAGCTGGTGGATGAGCAGCACGAGATCGAGATTGGCTACCGGCTCGCAACCGGGTTCTGGGGGAGGGGTTTTGGCACCGAAGCGGCGCGCGGTGCTCTGGCTTATGGCTTTGAACAACTGGGCTTGTCGTCGCTGATCGCCATCGTCCAGCCGACTAATTTTGCGTCGGTCAATGTGATCAAAAAACTCGGGTTCGGTGGGTTCGTCCACAGCCAGTATCATCGCCAGGGCGTGAGGATTTACCGCATGACCGCACAGCAGTGGGCGCTGGGTGGCTCAGCCGAATTGGCTTGAGACCTTCCCGGCTAAAGCCGGTCCCACAAAGTACGCGATCCCCGTAGGACCGGCTTTTTCAAGACGCCCCAGGACCGGCTTTAGCCGGGAAGAGGCCAGCGCAGGCACTCTTGATTGTGTGGCGTGACATCCGACACCTTCCCGGCTAAAGCCAGTCCTACACGTTTCCCTGCGCAGCCGGGATGGATATCTCGCCCCTCAACTGTTAGCGTCCAGCTGACAATCAAAGCGTTGATCACCGATAAAAAGTCGCCGGGAGAGGACATGGGGTATTGCAGATCGACAGCAATGACGATGATGAAGGCGTCACTCGGCCTGACGTTGATGGGCCTGATGGCGCTGCAGAACGTGACACTGGCCGGCGAAACCGCGCCCGCGCCCGTGGCCGCAGATTCCGCGCTGACCTTCGTGCAGGATAAGCATCTGGGCGAAAGCCTGGGCTGGCTGGGTTACCAAGTCGCTTCCCACACGGTGACCTTCGCCACGATCGTCGAAACCGTCGGCCGCACCAAGGCGCAGGAAATCGTGCAGGACGAACTGCAAAGCCTGCAGCCGCAGTATCAGCAGGAATGGGACCGCAACCTCGCCGCCGCTTATGCCGCATCGTTCAGCCCCGAAGAGCTGCAAGCACTGGACGCCGCAGACCCCGCGCCAGACGTCGCCAACAAATTCCGCAACAAGCAGCGCGACGTTGGCGCTGACATGAAGGACCGCTCCAGCGAGCTGCTCAAGGTTTACGTGTCCACCGCGCTGGACAACGCGCTGAAAAAAGCCAAGCCTTGAGCGCGCGCTTGTTCTAAAGCGTTTTTTCGATCATCCCCCGTCACGAAGGAAAGGAGAGACCATGGACCCGTTCATGCAAGCGGCCATTGATGAAGCGCAGAAGGGCCTGGACGAGGGCGGTATTCCGATCGGCTCGGTCATCGTCCACGACGGCAAGATCATCGGCCGTGGCCACAATCGTCGCGTCCAGGAAGGCAGCGCCATCAAGCACGGCGAAATGGACGCCTTCGAAAACGCTGGCCGCCAGCCCGCCCGCGTCTACCGCGAAGCCACGCTCTACACCACCCTGTCGCCCTGCGCGATGTGCAGCGGCGCGATCCTGCTGTACGGCATCCGCAAAATCATCGTCGGCGAACATGAGACGTTCATGGGTGAAGAAGAGCTGCTCAAGTCCCGTGGCGTGGAGGTGAATGTGCTGCACGACGAGACCTGCGTCGGACTGATGAAGCAGTTCATTGCCGACAAGCCTGAACTATGGAATGAGGACATTGGCGAGTAGTCAGCGTCAGGCCTTGATTCGCGCCGTCCCGAACAACTGCACCTGCTGCAACTGCCCGTCGCGCTCGATCAGGCGCAACGGCGCAGTGCCGCCGGGCATCACCACTTCCACCAAACCCGCTTGAACCCAGCCGCAGAACCAGGCCGCTGACGCAACCGCGCTGGCGCTGGTGCCGGATGAGGCCGTCGGGCCTTCGCCCCGTTCGAACACGCGCGCTGCGATTCGATTCGCTTCCAGGCGCGCGGCCCATTGCAGATTGACCCCGCCAGAGCATGGGTCGCCGCTTCCTGATTCGCCGGCGACGAAAGCGATGCGGGTCAGGGCAGCGTTCAACTCGGTTTGGTGAAGGTTTTCGAAGCTGGGCAGATCATCCACATCCGGTACCAGGGTGACGCAATGGGGGTTGCCCACCCTGACGAACACGCTGGTCTGCCATGCCGGGTGCAATTCCGCCACGCGCTCGACCCGGTTGACCTCCCGCTCATTGAACATCGCTCTGCCGACACCGGTTCCTGTCGCGCCCACTGCCTGCGGGCCGAAACCGGGCGCGCCGATGTCCAGCCAGAAGCCATTCACGCCTTCGACCGTTGCCGGCACAGCCTGGGTTGCAACGGGGCTGGGCGAGTCAGCATTGTCGTGATGCACGCGCAGGGTGAACGGCGCGCTGCCGGTGATAAGGCCTGCGTCGGTCAGTGACTGGGCGAAGATGGTCAGGCCGTTGCCGCTGCGTTCGGCGAGGGTGCCGTCGGTGTTGACGATCAACAGGTCGAACGGCGCCGCGTCCTGAAACGGGCCGACCAGAAGACCGTCCGAGCGATGAGATTTGCTGCCGGGTGGGCGCTGGCCAGCAGGCCAGTCACAGATCACTGCGACGGCTTGAGCCGTCCAGGCGTGGCGGCGAGTGGCGGCTTCCGTCGGGGATTGGGGCAGGGGAACGCCGAGGGTGCGCAGGGCACCGGGGGTAATCACTGCGTAGATATTGCCGCGAGCGTCGTAGAAACGAGCCATGGTCAGTCCGGATCAGGGAGTCAGCGCGCATTAAATCACGCCGACCCACGCGTCGCCGCCCGCGATTCACACCACCAACGTCAACCACGCAGATACCAGCAACAACACCGCCATTACCTGATTGAAGCGCTTCATGCTCTGCGCCGAGCGGCAGAATTTGGCGGCGCTGACGCCCAGGTAGGCCCAGGCGCTCATGCACGGGATCGACACCAGGAAGAACGCCAGCGACAGCCACATCACCCGCAGCATGCGGTCGGCGTCGGTGCCCGCAAAGACGCTGACCACGGCCAGCGCCATCATCCAGGTTTTCGGGTTGACCAGTTGCAGGCTCGCTGCGCCCCACAAGCCCAGGGTCGGACCGCTGCGGGTTTGCGTCGGGTCGACTGCTTCGGCGGGCGCGCTGAAGATCTGCCACGCCAGCCAGGTCAGCCAGCCGATGCCGAGCCATGACATCACCGTTTGCACCTGTCGATGACGGGCCAGCACATCCCCCAGCCCAGTGCCGACCATCAGCACCAGCAATGCCGCGCCGGCGCAGGCCCCGAGGACAATGGGCAGCGTGCGCAATAGGCCATAGCGCGAGCTGTTGGTCAGCACCAGAATGTTCGTCGGGCCGGGCGTGATGGAAGCGACGAAGGCGAACAGCAGAAAGGGCAGGAGGGTTTGCATAAGGCCACTCGGCGGTCATTGATCGTGGAGCAATGATCGGCGCGCAGTCGGCGGTCAGTCTGGAACGTTTGAGCAGCGTCGGCGGTAGTCCGCCGGAGTCATGCGATAGGCGCGCTGGAACCAGCGGCCCAGATGGCTTTGATCCGCGAAACCCAACGCAGCCGCGACGCTGACAGGCGCCTCGCCCCGCGCCAGCAGATGCCGGGCGCGGGTCAGGCGCAGCTGGATCAGGTAGGCATGGGGCGCCAGGCCGAACGCGGCCTTGAACGCGCGACTCAGGCGGAAGCGGTCAACGCCTGTCACCTGCGCCAGATCGTCCAGGCCGATGTCCTGATGCAAGTGGCTGTGCAGATAATCACGCGCTCGCTGGGCCACCAATGGCAGGCGTGGATCGGGGTCGATCAGGGTGCGCCAGCGCAAGTGACTGGTCAGGTTGGCGAGCAGGTGATCCAGCGCGGTCTGGCGGACGATGCGCAGTTCATCATGGTGCATCGCTTCGAAGGCGTCGGCGGTGGCGATGGCGAGGCGCGGGTCTTCTGCCAGCGTCGCTGCGAAGCTCAGTTGGGCGTTGTCCGGCGCTTCTTCAAACTGCGCGCGCAACTCCCGGTCCAGCCAGCGCGGGTCCAGGTACAACGTGCGGTAAGTGAAGCCGCCCGCTTCCGGGGCTGTGCCGTCGTGGATGTCGCCCGGTTCGAGCAGGAACACCTTGCCCGGCGTGCTGTTGTGCTGCTGTCGACGGCAATTGAATTGCTGCAGACCCTGTTCGGTGATGCCCACCAGATAACTGTCGTGCCAGTGCGGATCGTAGGCATGGCCCTCGAAATGCGCGCGCACTGTCTCGATGCCGGACGCGGCGTCCTGCTTGAGCTCGATCCAGTTGCGGTCGGACATTGCGAGGCCTCGGAAGGGGCTGGTTTTGATAGGAGAACAGTCAATCCTGATACGTTACCGCGCCCCTTACGGCAGGTCTGGAAGAATTGTGCAGCGGGCGACGAAGTGTCGGCGCATGGGACGGTTCCGGCAGGGCGGCGACTATTCTTGTTACAAAGCGAAAGGTCCTACACGTTGCTCATCCACCCTGACAGCGCGAACCTACTCGCTCGATCGCCATCAAAGACCGGAATCGTTACCCATCCCACAGAAGGTAAATGATGAACCCTTTTCCGCGACGCCTCGCCGTCGTCTTGCTCGGCGGGCTCTTATCCGCTGGCCTGGCGCAGGCTGATGATCACACCGCGCACTCGCCGCCGCTTCTGGCGGCCGCAGGATATCCGAGCCGCTCGATCAATGTTCCCGACAACGGCGCCGTCCGCCGCGCCAACCCCAACAGCCGTCAGGGCACCGAATCCATCGCACCACGTGTCGGTGGGCCTAATATAGGCCCCACTCAAGCCCGTCCGCCCACCCTTGAAAACGGTGGCGTCGGCAACGGTCATCCGACCCGGCAACAACCTGCTCGACCTTCCAGCGATACCGAACGCCGCAGCAACTGAAACCACCGCCAGCATCTCTTCCATTTCGAAGGAATCGCCTATGTTGCGTACCACAACTCTCCGCAAAACCTTGCTAGCGACCTTATGCGCCTCCGCATTCCTGGGCCTCTCCGTGCAGGCCACTGCCGCGACCTACCAGAGCGAGACCGGCACGCTGACCGTCGATGAGGTCGTCGGCGGGTTGCAGCATCCGTGGGCGGTGGCGTTTTTGCCGAACGCCCAGGGCATGTTGGTCACCGAGCGTACGGGCAACCTGCGTCGGGTGACGCCCGACGGCAAACTGTCGGCGCCGATCTCTGGCGTGCCGAAGGTCTGGGTGCAGGGGCAGGGCGGTCTGCTGGACGTCGAGCTGTCGCCGGATTTCGCCAAGGACCACATGGTGTACCTGACCTACTCCGAGGCCGCGAGCGATGGTAAAACCGGCGGCACGGCGGCGGGGCGCGCAAGACTCTCGGAAGACATGACCCAACTGGAAGGCTTCACCCGTATCTTCCAGCAACAGCCGAAACTGTCGGTGGGCAACCACTTCGGCTCGCGCATCGTCTTTGATCGCGACGGCTATATGTTCATCGCGCTGGGCGAAAACAACGACAAAGCCACGGCTCAGGATCTCGACAAGCTTCAGGGCAAGGTCGTGCGTCTGTACCCCGACGGCACCGTGCCCAAGGACAACCCCTTTGTCGGCCAGCAAAACGTGCGCCCGGAAATCTGGAGCTACGGCCATCGCAACCAGCAGGGGGCCGCGCTCAACCCCTGGACCGGCACGCTGTGGACCAACGAGCACGGCCCCCGTGGCGGTGACGAAATCAATATCATCGAACGCGCCGGCAACTACGGCTGGCCGATCTCGACCTTCGGCATCGACTACAGCGGCCAGCCGATTGCCGAGTCCAAAGGCAAGATAGTCGAGGGCGTGACAAATCCCTTCCACGTGTGGGAGAAATCCCCGGGCGTCAGCGGCATGGCGTTCTACGACTCAAGCACGTTCAAAGCATGGGACCACAACGTCTTCATTGGTGCGCTGGCGTCCGAGGAGCTGATTCGTCTGGAACTCAAGGACGACAAGGTGGTGCATGAAGAGCGTTTGCTCGGTGAGCTCAAGTCCCGCATCCGCGACGTGCGGCAAGGGCCGGACGGGTACGTGTATGTGCTGACGGACGAGGATGACGGAAAGTTGCTGAAGGTTGGGTTGAAGGTAGAGCAGTAGGTTTATGTAATCTATGCAGCTCATTTCTATTTTAATGAGCTGAATATGGCTCCTTAGTATTGAATGTAATTTATATGGCTCATTACCCTCGCAATGAGCCATATACGACTCTATCGACTTGACCTGAGCCATATACGTTACATACTCACTGTTCGACAGTGAGGCCTCCATGAAAACCACCCTGCTGGACCAAATCCGAAAAAGACGCCTGGCGCTAGGCCTGCAGATACAGCAGATACCTCTGCGTGCGGGCCTGACGCGTCAGCAGTACGGCAAGATCGAAGCGGGTGGGAATCCGCGTTTGACGACCCTTGACCAGATCGCGGAAGGACTTGATGCCTCGCTGCTTCTCGTCCCCAAGTCAAAGCTTGCGGCGGTGCAGCGAATCCTCGACAGCGAAGCAGCACACGACAGTGATCGCCCGTACGCGGTGCAGGCGAATGAATCTTCAGGTGCAGAGCATTTCATTCATGAGGCCGACGAGAGTCCGTGGGGTGATCTCTGATGGCTGATGAAACGGTAGCGGCTTTGCAGCTGACCCTTCAGGGACAGCGTGTGGGGTACGTTGCGGGGTACTCCAATGGCAAAAACGTATTCACGCTGGCGCCCGAGTACATCGAGAATCAAGCCAGACTTCCGCTGACGCTGTCGCACACTGACCCTGTGGCGTTTGCGCAGCAATTGGCCAAACGGCATCCCTACGTCACTGCCCATAAGCTGCATCCGGTGTTGAGCAACCTCCTGCCGGAAGGAGCGCTGCGCGACTTTCTCTCCCAAGCGATGAAGGTCCACCGCGATAACGAGTTTCCACTGCTCACCTGGCTGGGCCGCGACTTGCCGGGCGCTTTGAAGGCAGAGCGAATGGACGCGGCAGCTATTCCCGGGCTTGCGCTGCAGCACCGTGGAAAAATCGACCCGACCGTCATCGACATCCCAGACAGCCAGGCGCATTTCTCACTGGCTGGCGTGCAGATGAAATTTTCCATGCGTGACAGAGACGGGCGGTACATCACCGGTGATCCCGATGCGCCTGGGGACTGGATCATTAAGACGCCCTCGACCATCCACCCGTTTGTGCCGCTCAATGAATACACAGCCATGACGCTGGCAGCGCTCGCCGGTGTCGAAATTCCGGAGATCAGACTGATCCCGATGGCGGACATTGAAGCGCTGCCGAATATCAATTTGCCGAACGAAACCCATGCTTACGGCATACGTCGTTTCGACCGTCTGCCAGGAAACGTGCGGGTGCATGCCGAAGATTTCGCGCAGATATTCTTCGCCTACGCACATGATAAGTACCGCAAAGCCAGCTCCGATCAGGTCGGGAAACTGGTGTATCGGAGCTCGCTCCATGCCCAGCGTGATGCAATACAAATGGCGAGGCGGCTGCTGGTCAATGTGCTACTTGGCAATGGCGATGCGCACCTGAAGAACTGGAGCATGATTTATCGCGACGGCCGAAACGCCGAGCTTTCACCGGCCTATGACATTGTCACGACCAAGGCCTACATTGCCGACGAAACCAAGCCCGCCTTGAATATGGCCAAGGCCAGAAGCTGGTATGGCATGTCACTCGAGCACTTCAAGAAATGGGCTGAGTACGGCGACATTCCATGGCGACCGGTCCTTTACAACTTGAAAGCGACCATCGACAGCGCGCGCACGCTGTGGCCCGATGCGCTGGAAAATAGTCCCATGCCAGACACCCAGAAAGCCGCATTGCGCGCGCACTGGAAAGATCTGCATCCAGACTTCCGTATCGGATGATCCCTCGCGATCTTCATCACACCTGGCCCACCTCACATCAATCCCGGTTGTAAAAACGCCGCGCAGAACGTAAAAGAGGCGCCGCCGAACTGGCCTGCGTTTCTCGTTGCCCGACTGCCCATCACCAGGAACTCACCCGCCGATGATCACCTCGTCCCGTCCCGCTGCCGGTTTCACCCGTCGGCTGTTGCCGCTGAGTATCGCTTTCGCTTCGCCGTGGCTGGCGGCCCAGGAAGCCGATCCGGTGACGCTGGATGCGCTGCGGGTGACGGGGGAGCAGGAGTCGATCTATCAGGCGAGCAGCGCGTCGGTTGGCGGGTTCAGCGAAGCGCCGCTGCGCGATACGCCGGCCTCGATATCGGTGTTCACCGCCGAGCGGCTGAAGGACCAGCAGGCCAAGCTGCTCAGCGATGTCCTGCGCAACGACGCGTCGGTGGGCGACAGCTATGCGCCGGTGGGTTACTACGAGAATTTCGTCGTGCGCGGTTTCTCGCTCAATGCGGCCAACAGCTACCGCATCAACGGGCGCAGCATCACCGGTGAGCAGAACGTGGCACTGGAAAACAAGGAACAGGTCGAGCTGCTCAAGGGGCTGTCGGGCCTGCAGAGTGGCGTGTCGGAGCCTGCGGGTGTGATCAATTACAAGACCAAGCGCCCGGAAGACGTGCGCTCGGTGACGGTCTCGACCAACGAGCACGGCGAGCGCTACATCGCCACGGACGTCGGCGGCTGGTTCGGCAGCGAGAAACAATTCGGCCTGCGCGCCAACGTCGCCCACGAGGACATTCGCTCTTACGTCGAGCACGCCAATGGCCAACGGGATTTCGCCTCGCTGGCCTTCGACTGGAACATCAACGACCAGTCCACCCTGCAGCTCGACGTCGAATACCAGACCAAAGAACAGCGCTCGGTGCCGGGCTATCAATTGCTGGGCGGCACGGAGCTGCCCCATGACGCCTCGCCGCGCAAATTGCTGGGCTATCAAAGCGGCTCGAATCCGGTGGGCATCGACTCGCTGAACATGACCGGCCGTTACGAATACCGCCTCAGCGACGACTGGAAAGCCAGCCTCAGCGTGTCACGCAGCCGCGTGGTCATCGACGACTACAGCGCTTTCGCCTACGGCTGCTATTACCAGAGCGACTGCCCTGCCGAGCCGCTGACCGGGCACTTTACGCCGAGCGGCGGCTACGACATCTACGATTTCCGCAGCCCGGACGACACGCGGCGCAACGATGAAGTCGAAGCGTCGATGACCGGCCTGTTCGACACCGGCTGGCTCAAGCATGAGCTGACGTTCGGCAGCAGCGCGTTCCGGCGCACGGTCGACACTCGGCCATATTTCAGCGAATACGTCGGCTCCGGCAACATCCACGGGACGCCGGAAACCTTCGCGCCGTCGGAGCTGTCCGTGGGCCACACCGAACGGCGCCTGGACAGCCGCCAGTACGGGCTTTTCGCCACCGACCGCATCAGCTTCAACGAGCATTGGCAAACGGTGATCGGCGGGCGTGAAGTGAAGCTCGACGAAAAAGCCTACAACGAGGATGGCAGCGAGAACCGTCACACCGAGCGCTCGATCTTCCTGCCCCAGGCTGCGCTGATCTATAAACCGATCGACAACGTTTCGCTGTACACCAGCTACAGCAAAGGCTTGTCCCTGGGCGGCACGGCGTCGGTGTTCGACAGCAACATCGGGGAAATCCTCGCGCCGACGATCTCTCGCCAGCTGGAAGCCGGGGTCAAATACGACTGGCGCCGCATGAGGTTCACCGCAGCGGTGTTTCAAACCCGTCAGGCCTATCAGTATTCGAAACCCCAGGACGACGGCAGCCTGACTTTCGTCCAGCAGGGCCAGCAGAAGAACACCGGCGTCGAGCTGAGCGCCAACGGCTACGTGACCTCCCAGCTGCAGATGTCGGCCAGCGTCGCGGCCATTCGCGCGCGGGTTGAAGACAGCGGCACGGCGGCTTACGAAGATCATCAGGCGATCAACGTGCCCAAATTCCGCGGCAGTTTGTCAGCGGATTACGCACTGCCGATTCAAGGCTTGGCGCTGTTGGGCGGCGTGCAATACAGCTCCAGCAAATACGCCAACCGCGAAGGCTCGGTGAAAGTCGATGACTACGCGGTGTTCAACGCGGGCAGCCGCTACACCACGAAAATCGAGGGCTACGACACGGTCTTGCGCCTGACCGTCGACAACCTGTTCGACAAGCGCTACTGGCGCGACGCGGGCGAATACCTGGGGGACGATTACCTGTTCTTCGGCGCACCTCGTACGGCGCGGGTTTCGGCGACGGTGAATTTTTAAATCAGCCGCTGAAACGCGTCAGCCGTCAGCGATCCGCCCGCAAGCCGTCAGCTTTGTTATCCTGCGCGCCTTTGTCGCACCCGCGTGCGTTTCAACCTGTGATTTGGGGTCTTTCATGACAGCCATTCTTCGACCGCGCCCACAACCCATCAGCCGGGGAGACTACAAAACCCTTGGCCTGGCGGCACTGGGCGGGGCGCTGGAAATCTACGATTTCATCATCTTCGTGTTTTTCGCCCTGACGCTCAGTCAGCTGTTCTTCCCGCCGGAAATGCCCGAGTGGCTGCGCCTGCTGCAAAGCTTTGGCATCTTCGTCACCGGCTACCTGGCGCGGCCGCTGGGCGGCATTCTGATGGCGCACTTCGCCGACAAACTGGGTCGCAAGCGAGTGTTCAGCCTCAGCATTCTGATGATGGCGCTGCCCTGTCTGCTGATCGGCGTGATGCCGACGTACGCTGAAATCGGCTACTGGGCACCGCTGATCCTGCTGGCGCTGCGCATCCTTCAGGGCGCGGCCGTTGGCGGCGAAGTGCCGAGCGCCTGGGTGTTCGTCGCCGAGCACGCACCGAAGGGCCATCGCGGTTATGCGCTGGGTGTTCTGCAAGCCGGTTTGACTTTCGGTTACCTGATCGGTGCGCTGACGGCGACCTGGCTGGCGAAAGTGTTCAGCCACGCGGAAATCCTCGATTACGCCTGGCGCATCCCGTTTCTGCTGGGCGGCGTCTTCGGCGTCATTGGTGTGTGGCTGCGACGCTGGCTCAGCGAGACGCCGGTGTTCATGGCGATGCACGCCCAGCGCGAGGGCATGACTGAACTGCCGCTGCGCGCCGTCCTACGCCAGCACCGGCAATCTCTGCTGCCGGCAGCGTTGCTGACCTGCGTACTGACCTCCGCCGTCGTTACCTTGGTGGTGATCACGCCTACGGTGATGCAGCAGCGCTTCGGCATGAGCCCCAGCGACACCTTCGCCCTGAGCAGCGTCGGCATCGTGTTCCTCAACATCGGCTGCGTGTTGGCCGGCATGCTGGTCGATCGCATTGGCGCCTGGCGCGGCGTGGTGCTGTACAGCCTGTTGCTGCCCATCGGTGTTGGCGTGCTCTATGCCAGTCTGGTCAGTCACTGGCTGCCGTTGAGTCTCGCCTACGCAGTGGCCGGTCTGGCCTGCGGCATTGTCGGCGTCGTCCCTTCGGTCATGGTCGGACTGTTCCCTGCGAATATTCGCGTCTCCGGCATCTCGCTGACCTACAACATCAGCTACGCGCTGTGGGCAAGCACCACGCCGCTGGCGCTGATCGCCTTGATGCCGTGGAGTCCGTGGGTGTGCGTCGGCTATTGCGTGATCATGGGCGCGGTCGGTCTGGTGACGGCCATGTTCTTCGGCCTGCGCAAGGGCATGCAGGTCGATGACCCACGGGTGGCGCAGGCTGGAAACTGAAAGGGCGAGGGCGTCGCAATGGCGCCCGTGTCGAGTCAATGGTGCGGGTTTCAAATCCGTGCCATTTCAAAACGAGATTGGTACGCTGATTTGTAACAGATGATTGTAATTATCATTTGCAGCGTTTATTGTCCCCGTCTATACAACTGACCCGCTTTTATATATCCACACGGCCTGCACTTGGGGCGTGTTCGAATACCTTGTCTGCGTGTTTAAGTAGGGATGCTTCGCAAATATCTGTAGGAAAATTTACTTGTTATTGTTCGGTTATTAACCGGGCTTGACCGTGTAAATGATTAAAGCGTTAAAAACCTGAATATCAATAAAAACAATGTCACGGCCCTGGCAGATGTAATGCCATGGCCGGCAAGTCGCGGAGACGGTTGAGGGCCAATGTTGGAAGAAGAACGCAAGCGCAAACGGTTGAATAAAGCCACTCCCCGAGAGCAAGAAGTCTTGCTTCTATTGCTGCAGGGGCATACCAACAAGGACATCGCGCAGCGGCTGGGGATCAGTGATTACACGGCCCGCGACCACGTTTCAGCGTTGCTGCGAAAGAACGAGGTGAAGAACCGCGCACAGCTCATTGCACTGCACATCACGGCGCCGCGAAAGAAAAAACTGCTCCCACCCCTACATCTGACGGATTGTTCCGTTGAACGGTAAGTGCATAATTAACCCAATTTGATAACCAAACTTCCAATCCGTCGGCAGCGTGATTTGCTACGGTGAAGTTGATTTCGCGATGCGCGGTTTTCGGCGTTACTACTTCGCTGTCAGTGCTTTTTTGTTTTTTCAATAAAAGTGCTCGCCATGGCGCACCCAAAATAACAACCAATAATAAGGATGGAATCGATGACCCTTCAAATCGCAACCTCTGAGCCCTTGAAGCAACCGTGCATCGATGCAGACTTTAATGTGGACGCCTCGTCCGCGTTTCAGCAATTGGTCGATGAGCAAAGCCGGCTGTCCAGAGACCAACTGAGCGAGCTGCACAAGCAATGGCTCGGGCCCCATGGCGTGTTTGCCACCTTCAGCGCAGAGGTCGAGCGACTGGGGCGTCAGGCTCCTGCGCTGGATGATCTCTCCAGCCTTGGCAGCGCAGAGCGTATGAACGAGGCCGAACGGGCGGTGGCCTTCGCGCTGGCGCAGAGCAATCGCCGGCGTGCGGTGAACAACCCGTTCGGCTCACGCTCGCGTCAGGACCTGTGCTGCGTGGTGTTCAACGAGACCGACGCGTACACCTTGGCGGAGCGATACGCCGCGTACGAAGCCATGCGCCAGAGCGACTCGGATTTCTTCATCAAACTCATCGCCACCACCCGCGGCGTCACCGAGCGGCGCATCGTCTTTCGCGGCTTGCTCGAACATTACGACCGCCTGCTGCCGATCGAAAAAAGCATCTACCCCGAGGCCTATCGCGACGTGCAGCAAACGCATCTGGATCGGGAAGAAGGGCTGTATGGGCCGCTGATATTGGGCGACAGCCTTGTTGCGATATTTGAAACAGTCACACCTAAAGAACTGCTCAACCAGATTCACAATTCGGCAGAAATGCTCCCATGATTTCCGGGCACCTGGTCCCGGGCTAACGCGAAAAGATAATAAGGATATTTGATATGGATGTACGGTATTTGTCGCTGGGATTGATGTTTGCATCAATGTCAGCCTTGGCAGGGGAGTATTCGGTGACAATGGTGGATACGCCAAACCGAATCACTGTGCCGGGAGGGGTGGGTCTTTCCGTATACTCAATTGGTAGTCGTGAGACACGGAGGCAGCTGTCTGGAAAAGTTGTATCCATTGAGTGGAGTACAACATCCTATCCCGAAAGCGTCGGCGAAGAAGTAGAGTTGTGTTTTCGTGTGTATAAAGGTGAGACCCCTTGTGTTCCTATCGCGCCTGGAACGTCTGGCATAAGTTATGAGTTTCAAGGCGAAAGCTTTTTTCCAGGCGCGGGAGTAAACATCCGTCACAAGACAAAGGAAGGAGGGCAAAGAAATAGTCGCCCCTCCGGCCAAGACAGGATCACATTCAATGTAATTGAATAACACGCAGACCGTCTTCGCCAAGGCGAGGACGGTCTCTCCGGGAGTATTCCAATGAATATTTCAATCCCAGAAAAAATCAATGTTCACCCCGCTTATTTGCCGAGGGTGGCCCAACCCGAAATCAAGGTGGCTGCAGGCGCCTCGCTTAGTGATGTGCAGCTAAAATCCGAGTCGCCTGTCTTTCTCAGTGGAAGGGGACTCATGATGTCCCGACTCTTCAAAGGGCATGCGGTTGAGCCCGCCACAGTGGCATACGATCCTAACTTATCGACGTTATTCCCCACACTGTTCCTGTTGCCCGAAGATCGGGATCTACTTTCTGCGGTTTATGAATTCGCAAATGTAGAAGGCGCCGACCTTGCCTACGTAGACGATCTGGCTTGGTCCATTGCTTATTACCGGAAATCGGACAATGGACGCGAAATCATCCCGCAGCGGCCTCTCAAACGGTTTGATACTGAAGGGCACGAAGTGTCTTATTCCTTCAATGAGGAAAGCGCCAGGACGGCCCATCGAATATTGAATGGAAGTGCAGTCAGTACGACAGTCGTAGATCGCGGCTTCCTGCGTTTTGCACTGGACGTCGATTACAGCCCGATGAGCAGTCTGAATTTTCGTTTCCTGGAGCAGATCGTCAGCAAGTTCTCTGATAAAGGGGAAGTTGTTTCCGACTTCGGCCGGCAGTTTGATCATTTTGCCCTTGATCACAAGAACTGGATCAAGAACGTTTCAGAGCAAACATACGATCTTTCTACCGGCGTACCTTTCCTAAAAGGTACGCCGCCTGATAGTGGCGCCGCGCTTGCGACGCGCGAATCAGCGGCTGAAACGGCCCCTATTAATCGAGAGCCTTCACGCTCCCTTCGCGAGATCATTGCCGCCTACCTGAAGGAAACGGATGTCCCTACGTTGTTCGAAACGTTGATGCGCATGAAGCGCTGAACTCACCCCAGCGCAGCACCCTCGCGCGCCCCCGCTTTGCTGGACGGCTGCGCTGGCGTGACCCGATTGCGCCCGGCGCTTTTTGCGTCGTACAGCGCCATGTCGGCTTCGTGGAGCCACATGCCGGCGTCGGTCTGGTGCGCGCCGTACGCCGCGACGCCGATACTCAGGCTCAGCTTGAGATCGGGCAGGGCCGAGTGGGCGTGCTCATGGACCGTGCGCCGCAGGCGTTCGAGTATCTCGATCGCCTGGGTCAGGGTGGTGTCGGGCAGGATGACGCAGAACTCGTCGCCGCCGTAACGGCCGGCCAGATCGGTCTGCCGCAGGCTGGCGGACAGCGCGTTGCTCAGTTGCTTGAGCACGTTGTCGCCGGTGATATGGCCGTAGGTGTCGTTGATGGTCTTGAAGTGGTCGATGTCGATCAGTGCCACGCTGTGCTGGCGATTGAGCGTCTGGCATTTATCGAACTCCAGCGCCAGTCGATCCTTCCACGCGCCGTGGTTCATGAGGCCTGTGAGGCTGTCGGTGGTGCTGAGCTTTTCCAGCGCTTTCTTGCTTCTGGACAGCTGCACGGCCACGCGATAACAGACCAGCCCGATGGCCATCGGGTAGATCACCAGCATGGGCAGGCAGGCGAAGACTTGCAGCTGAGTAACATGCGGAAACAACGCCGGCAGGAATATCTTGTACGCCACCAGTGCGCCTGCTACCTGCGCCAGCGAACCCAATACAAACAGACGCAAACCACCGGACGCGATGTTGTTCATCGCCATCATTGACAGCACCGTCACGGTGGGCAGCGGACTGATCCCCATCGCCCCCGCCCAGAAGCCGCCGCCCAGCGAGTCATAAATCATGTTGCGGCGCTCGGCGGCGTACGGGTGACGTGAACGCTTGGCGAGCAGGTAAGCCAGGTGCGGCCAGCCGTAACCGTGGGCGATCATGGCGATCCACACCCAAGCCGGCGGATGGGAAGGGTACAGCGCTGCAGCCACCGCGAAGAACCCAATACCCAGACCGATACTGCGCGGCAGGTACATGCGTCTGGCGAAGGAGAGACCTTTTGGGACCGAAGTGTTCATAGCGCTTCACCGGGTTGTGGCGCTGCATCCCGACTGCCACATCGGTCACGACCAACGACTCCGAGTGTCCCTCGCCAACGGGACGCTGGGAAGAGCCCTTTGCCACTATTGAGCAAATAATTCACGCCGGCTGTCGCCACAGGGTGAGGTGATGCATGTGTCGTTTGGCTCAGCGTTGGGTGTCGTCTGTCATGGCGTGTTTTCCGGGCATCTGTGTATAGACCGTTCTACAAAGGTTGGCTGAAATGGGGCGGCAATTCGGCGCGGTCCGGATGCATATTCCGTCACGCCGGCAGGAGCCCACGATGCCCGAACTCTCGAACCTCATCGCTTTTTCCCTGATAGCCCTCGGTATGGTGCTGACGCCAGGGCCGAACATGATTTACGTCATTTCGCGATCCATCTCACAAGGGCGCAGGGCGGGGCTGATCTCCCTCGGCGGCGTGGCAGTCGGCTTTTTCTTCTACATGCTCTGCGCGGCATTTGGCATCACCGGTCTGGTCATGGCGGTCCCGTATGCCTACGACACACTGCGCATGGCGGGTGTCGTGTATTTGCTGTACCTCGCCTGGCAGGCTGTGAAACCGGGCGGTCGCTCGCCTTTTCAAGTGAGGGATTTGCCTCAGGATAGCAACCGACAGCTGTTCCTGATGGGCCTGATGACCAACCTGTTCAACCCCAAAGTGGCGGTGCTTTACCTGTCGCTGCTGCCGCAGTTCATCACCGTCGACAACGGCACCAGCGTGCTCAGCCAGTCGCTGATCTTGGGCAGCGCGCAGATTCTGGTGAGCCTGAGTGTGAATGCGATGGTCGCCATGGCGGCGGGCTCCATCGCCGTGTTTCTGACCCGGAAGCCCGGTTGGGCGGCGGTCCAGCGCTGGCTGATGGGCACGGTGTTGTTCGGGTTCGCGGTGCGGATGGCAGCCGAGGGCAGGCGGTAACCGCGCTGTCACGCTTCGAGGAAATCACGGCTGGCCCTTGCCAGACGCTCCGCGATTCGGGAGATTACTGGCCCGACTCGTTAGCATCATCACAAGGGACGTCTGATGCCTGTTTCTCTCTCCGTTTTGCGAATCACCTGCCTCGCCGCGCTGATCGCGCCATTTACCCTGCACGCCGAGAATGCGGTCCATGTGCTGACAGGCACCTTGGGTAAATCGCCCATCGTCGTCGAGCTGGATCTCACCAGCGCTGAAGACGTGACGGGCCGCTATTTCTACGAGAAGTACCACAAGGACCTGCCGCTTTCCGGCACCTCAATGGGCAATGATCTGACGCTCACTGAGGGCTTGAGCTACGACGACGAAGCCAAGTTGCCGAAGCTGGTTCTTCACAAGAATTCGGACGCGACCTGGACCGGGGATTGGAGCAGCAAGGGCAAGTCCTACAAGGTGCAACTGGCCGAGCGCGCCGTCACCGCACCGGATGCTTCCGCCGAACCGGGTTGGCAGGATATTTACAAACAGTCGACCTATGACTACCTGCGGCTCACACACCTGCCGCTCAAGGCAGACAAAAAAGCCACGTTCATGGGCCACGGGCTGCAATGGTGGGTCGAGCCGGAGTCGGGCGTCTCGATGTTTGAAATCACGTCGGGTTACGCGCCGGAACGGGCCGCACGTATCAATCAGCAGCTGCGCTCGCGCTTGTGGCAGGAGGTTGTCAGCTACAACCAGTGCATGCTCAATGCCAGTCGCAACGGTGGTGATTTTGCGCAGACGGTCACGCCGCGCTTGCTGACGCCTGGCATCGTGAGCCTAAGCGTCTTCACCGATTATGATTGCGGCGGCGCGCACCCGGACTTCGGCGACTCGCCGCTGAATCTGGATGCCAGCACGGGGAAAGAGTTGACGCTGGAAGACGTGGTGTGGGTCGGCAAAGGCGCGCCGTTTCATTACGAACGTGATGAAGAAGGTGGTGTGAGTTTCGACACGTATTCGGACTACCGCGGCAAAGCCTTCGCCCCCTGGCTCGTTGAGCAGTTAAAAGCGGCGCACCCTGCAGACATGGTGAAGCCTGCTACCGAGGACGACTGCGACTACACGGATCCGTCGGTCTGGGAATTTCCGTCGTGGTATTTGACTGAGAAAGGCATCGTGTTCGGCCCCTCTTTCGCTCGCGTCATGCGCGCGTGTGAAAGTCCCGAATGGTCGACCGTGCCTTACAGCGTGATCAAGGCGCATCCGGGCGGGACCAAACTGACGTTGCCGGAATGATCAGGCCCACGTGATCAGATTGATGATCTGACATCGCTGCTTTTTCGGCTGCAACCGCTGCCGGAAAAGCAGCAACCCTCACTTCCCGCCGGTCACACCCTTGACCACCTCGGCGTGGGCCTTGGCATCCTTCGCCAGGGAGATCACGTTCACCATCGCCGTGCGTTTGCCGTAGGCCGCGGTAATCGTCGTGCTCAGCACCCGACCGCCGTCTACGCTGCCTGAGATATCCAGCTGCCGCATGCCGAGGCCTTTTCGTACGATTTTCTTCTCGCCCAGCTTCTTGAAGTCCTTGTAGCTGGACTGCTGCTGTTGCAGCGTGTCGGCGATGATGCCGTCGAGGGTTGGCTTGTCGTTGGCGCCGACCTTCTGGTCATTGGGCAGCGGTGCTTCGGTGATGATCACCACGCGCTTGGCCGGCTTGTTAATGTACAGCGAGCCGGTGACGCCTGCAGCCCTGGCCTTGGCGTCGATCTCTTCCATGGGGCCTTTGACGTAGTCCTTCGGCAGGGTGAAGGCAAATTTGCCGCCGAGCATCGCGACTTTTTGGCCAGAAGGTTTCGGCGCAGGTTTGGCTTTGGTCGCGGCCTGCGCGCCGACTATGCCCAGGCATGAAGCCAACGCGGTGCAGACCAGCAGGGTTCTTAAACTGAACAAGCGCATTCCGACCACTCCTGGGGATAATTCCTACATAGGTCCGGCATTTTGCCTGAGGGTGATGGCAGGTTGATAGTCGTGAGGGTGAGGGTGTCAGCGGCAATCGTTAATGCCGGTCCGATGGGGCGAACGGGTATCTACGTAGGACTGGCTTCAGCCGGGAAGAGGCCGGTATGTACAACACACGATTTGCAGCGTGACGACTGACGCCTTCCCGGCTAAAGCCGGTCCCACAAGGTATGCGGCATGAGCCAATTCCTTGGGTGTACGCGGTGTTTAGTGGGACCGGCTTCAGCCGGGAAGAGGCCGGTATGTACAACACAAGATGTGCAGCGTGACGCCTGACGCCTTCCCGGCTAAAGCCGGTCCCACAGGGTGTGCGACATAAGCCAATTCCCGGGGTGTATGCGTTATTTAGTGGGACCGGCTTCAGCCGGGAAGAGGCCGGTATGTACAACACACGACTTGCAGCGAGACACCCGACGCCTTCCCGGCTAAAGCCGGTCCCACAGGGTATGTGGTATGAGCCAATTCAATGGGTGTACGCGGTGTTTAGTGGGACCGGCTTCAGCCGGGAAGAGGCCAGTTCAAGCACCGCAGATTTCCATTCGCGCATTGGCTTTCCAAACCAAAGGTGTACATTGAATTCAAAATACAATAAGCACAGGAGACAGACATGACCCATGCCACTGATCGCACCTTGCAAGTCCCTTTAGCCGGTCCCACGTTGTTGGGCACCCCACTTCTCAACAAAGGCACCGCGTTCAGTCTCGACGAGCGTGAAGCGCTGGCCCTGCAGGGTCTGCTGCCGGAACGCGTCGAAACCATCGAACAACAGGCGAGCCGCGCCTATCATCAATATCAGGCCTGCGCGACCGATCTGGACAAACACATCCTCCTGCGCTCGATCCAGGATTCCAACGAAACACTCTTCTACCGCGTCGTCGACGACCACCTCGACGAGATGCTGCCGATCATCTACACCCCCACCGTCGGCAAGGTCTGCCAGGAATTTTCCCGCATCTACCGCAGCCATCGCGGCCTGTTCATCAGCATCGCCGACAAGGACCGCATCGACGAGATCCTCAACAACGTCACCAAAGACAACGTCAAAGTCATCGTTGTCAGTGATTGCGAGCGCATTCTCGGCCTTGGCGATCAGGGCGTCGGCGGCATGGGCATCCCCATCGGCAAGTTGTCGCTGTACACGGCGTGCGGCGGTATCAGCCCGGCCTACACGCTGCCGGTGGTGCTCGACGTCGGCACCAACAACCCGGCGCTGCTGGCGGATCCGCTGTATTTCGGCCGTGGCCAGGAGCGTGTTCGCGGCGCCGAATATGACGCGTTCGTGCAGGCATTCGTCGAAGGCGTCCAGCGTCGCTGGCCGGAAGTCATTCTGCAGTTCGAAGACTTCGCGCTGACCAATGCCATGCCGTTGCTCGCGCGCTTTCGCGATCAACTCTGCTGCTTCAACGATGACATTCAGGGCACTGCCGCCGTCACCGTCGGCACCTTGCTGGCCGCCTGCAAGATGAAGGGCCAGCGCTTGTCCGATCAGACCGTCGCCTTTGTCGGCGCCGGGTCAGCGGGTTGTGGGATCGCCGAGCAGATCATCGCCGCCATGCAGCTCGAAGGCTTGTCCGAAGCCCAGGCCCGCAGTCAGGTCTTTCTGCTGAACAGCAAAGGCCTGCTGACCGATCGCCAGCCGGACCTCTACGACTTCCAACAGCGACTCGCCCACTCCAGCGATTCACTCAGCGACTGGGATTTCAGCGCTGACTGGCCCTCGCTGCTTGAGGTGGTCAGCAACGCCAAACCCACCGTGCTGATTGGCGTGTCGGGCAAGGCCGGACTGTTCACCCAGCAGATCGTCGAGACCATGCACAGCCACTGCCCGCAGCCGATCATCATGCCGTTGTCCAACCCGACCTCGCAGATCGAGGCGCACCCCAAGGACATCCTGCAATGGACCGACGGGCAGGCGCTGGTGGCGACGGGCAGTCCGTTTCTGCCCATCGAGGTGCTGGGCAAAACCTTTCCCATCGCCCAGTGCAATAACTCCTACATCTTCCCCGGCATCGGCCTCGGCGCCATCGCGAGCAAGGCCACACGCGTCACCGACGGCATGCTGATGGCGTCGGCCCAGGCACTGGCTGAATGCGCAGCGGCAGGACAGATGCTGCCGCCGTTGCGGGATGTTCAAGCGGTCAGCAAACGCATCGCGTTTGCCGTCGGCATGGCGGCCCAGCGCGACAGTGTGGCGCCACCGCAATCGGAAGAGGAATTGACAGCGGCCATCGAGAAGGACTTCTGGCAGCCGGTTTACCGGTCGTATGTTCGCCGCCCTGACTAAACGCTTCACAGCAAAAAGAACCCGCCACATCGGCGGGTTTTTTATGGCAGCGAGGTAAAGCGTCAGGCCAGCGTCAATGAAACCGGTGGCAACCCGTCGATCTGTCCCAGCACCTCACCCATGCCCTGGGCGAAGTGCATGCCGGTATAAGAACCCGTGGTGATCACGAAATCCTCGGGCAACGGCAGACCGTTCAGGGTGTGATGGTTGACCAGCCACGGCAACAACCGGCGCGGGTCGCCCGCAGGATTGGCGACCTTCGACGGCACAACGCTCTCGCCATTCAGCGTGAATGAAAGCGTCGGTTCAACGAAGGGAAAGGACGCGTCGTAGGGTACGAAATCACCCACCACCAAGGCACCGTGGTTAAGCAGATCGGCGAGTTGCGTCAGTGGCTCGATCTTCGGCCACGCCGCGAACCGGCTGGAGACCACCTCGATGGACGCCGCCATCTCGCCAATGCCGGCCATGACCTCCTCGTCGCTGTACGCCTCATCCCGAGGGCTGAAGGTGCGGTTGAAGCGGAAGGCGATTTCCAGCTCCAGACCCACCGGCGGATAGACGCTGCGGTCCAGCGTGCCGGTCGACGGGAACAGGCAGTCGCGGGGCAGGGGAGAGCCCTGAATCGGCCCGTCAGCGGATTTCGAACCGATCTTCCAGCCGCCCGCTTCAACGCCACGCAAGCGCAGGATTTTCTGTTGCGTGAGGTACGCCGCGTCGCGGTCTGTCGGGTTCAGGTCGAATTCCAGCTCGCCTAACAGGCTGCGCTTGTTCTGCGCATCGACGATCAGCTGCGCCAGGCGCGAAGGTTGGGTGTCAGTGTCCAAAAGGGTTCTCCAGTGAAGGGGTTCGATTGCAGCGTGCGGGGCTGAAGCTTCATGGATCAGATCGCCGCCCGAAGGCGGCTTCCGTTGTGGCTTTATTTACTGACCACCGGCGCCGGTTCCGCACTCGGTGTCAGAGGCGCGGCCGGCTGCCCATATTCAAACCGGTTCTGCGGCTTCATGCGGAACGACAGCACGACGCCAATCGCCAGCAGAACAATGCTGACCAGAAAGGGCAGCTGCCAGTTGCCAAACTTGTCGATCAACAGACCGGCGGCCACCGGGCTGACGATGGCGGCCATGGCCGACCCGGTGTTCATCATGCCGCTCGCGGTGCCGCAATGGTCCGGCGCGATGTCCATCGGAATTGCCCACATCGGGCCGATCGTCATCTCCGAGAAGAAAAACCCGATGGCCAGGCAGGCCAGGGAAATGTGCATGTCCTTGGTGAACATCAACGGCACCAGCGACAGCAGCGTCAGGCCAAGGCACACGGCGACCATCAGGCTGCGCGCCTTGTTCAGGTCCTTGGTCCGCGTATAAATGCGGTCGCTGACGATACCGCCCAGGGTGTCGCCAACCACGCCGCCGAAGAACACAGTTGAGGCAAAAATCGCCGTGGCCTTCAAATCCAGGCCCATGTTCATGAAGTACATCGGCACCCAGCTGAGCAGCAGCCACAGCGTCCAGCCGTAGCAGAAGTAAACGATCGTGACCGGGGCCATACGCTTGAACAGGCGACCCCACGGCAGCACGATGTTGGACTTCACTTTCGGCGGCGGCAGGGTGTCCAGTTCCTGTTTGGAGATGCGCGGGTGGTCTTTCGGATGCTCGGTGAACACCGCCATCCACAGGATGACCCAGACGAAGCTGGTGGCCGCGCAGACATAAAACGATTCGCGCCAGCCATAGGTGGCCATCACCGCGATCATTGCTGCTGGTGCCAGCGCATTACCGAGGCGGGCGAAGGCGTGGGTGATGCCCTGGGCGAAGCCGCGTTTTTCCTTGGGGATCCAGCGGGACATTGCCGCCGTTGCTGCGGGGAACGTCGCGCCTTCGCCGAGGCCGAGGAGTATCCGCGCGACGATCAGCGAGACGAAACCGCCGGCCAGGCCGGTCAGCACCGTGGCGCTGGCCCAGATCAGGCCGCACACCACCAGCGTTCGCTTGGCGCCGAAGCGGTCGCTGACCCAGCCGCCGATGATTTGGAAGATCAGGTAGGGGTACGCGAAGGCCGAGAAGACGATGCCGATCTCGGTTTTGCTCAGATTGAATTCTTTACCGAAACCGACCGCGGCGGTGCTGACATTGACGCGGTCCAGGTACGTAATGAAATACATGGCGCACAGCATGAACAGCACCACCGTAGTGGGGCGCAGACGTAAAAACTTCATGTGCTATCTCCAGTTTCTTATTGTGTTCGCTGACAACGCGATGATTCGGGATAGTGAGATGTGTCAAAAAAGCTGCGGGTGTGCCGCAGCCAGGTGTGGCGTCAGTCGCGTCGCAGCGGCACCGATTGCCCTCCCAGGTAATCCATGGCGGCCAGAACGCCGCTGGACTGCAGTTTTACGCCGGCGATTTGCAGGCCCATTTCGCAGCCGGTGAGGGTCGCCATCAGCATCAGGTCGTTGCAGTCGCCCAAGTGGCCGATGCGGAACATGCGGCCTTTCATCTTGCCCAGGCCGGTGCCCAGGGACATGTCGAAACGCTCATAGATGGTCTTGCGCACCTGGTCGGCGTCGATGCCTTCAGGCGTCATCACGCCGGTGAGCACGGGGCTGTAAACGCTCGGGTCGGCGCACTGGATTTCCAGGCCCCAGGCGGTTACGGCGGTGCGGCAGGCTTTTGCCAGACGGTTGTGACGGATGAACACGTTGTCCAGGCCTTCGCCGAGGATCATGTCCAGCGCTTCCGATAATCCGTACAACAAGTTGGTGTTCGGCGTGTACGGCCAGTAACCGGTCTTGTTCATCTCGATGATCTCGTCCCACGCCCAGAAACTGCGCGGCAGGCCAGCACTTTTACTGGCCTCGATGGCTTTGGGCGACAGGGCGTTGAAGCTGATGCCCGGCGGCAGCATCAGGCCCTTCTGCGAGCCGGAAACGGTCACGTCCACGCCCCACTCGTCATGACGATAGTCGGCGGACGCCAAGCCGGAGATGGTGTCGACCAGCAGCAGGGCAGGGTGGCCCGCCGCATCAATGGCCTTGCGCACGGAAGCGATATCCGAAGTCACGCCGGTGCTGGTTTCGTTGTGCACGACGCAGACGGCCTTGATGCGATGCCCGCCGTCAGCGCGCAGGTGGTCTTCGATCATTTGCGCATCGACGCCACCGCGCCAGCCTTCAATCCCGGGCCGACCGATGAACTGCGGCTTGAGGCCGAGGCTCAGCGCCATCTTCTGCCACAGCGTCGCGAAATGGCCGGTCTCGAACATCAACACTTCGTCGCCCGAACTCAGGGTGTTGCACAGCGCCGCTTCCCAGGCACCGGTGCCCGACGCGGGATAAATCACCACGGGATGCACGGTCTTGAAAATCTTCTTGATGCCTTCCAGCACCTTGAGCCCCAGCGCGCCGAACTCCGGGCCGCGGTGATCAATGGTGGGGTAACTCATCGCGCGCAGGATGCGATCCGGCACCGGGCTAGGCCCCGGAATCTGAAGGAAGTGGCGACCGGCAGGGTGGAAATCGAGCTTGAGCATCGGTGTCTCCTTTTTTTTTTTGTAATTTTGTATTTTGAATTCAAAATTAACCTAGCACAGGGTGATGCTGTGTCAAACGGCCTAATTACGCTAATCTTCCCAGCGAACTGGAGCATTTTCGAATAAGGACTCGGCGCTAGAGCGGGTCCAGGAAGGATTTTTGAATGCAAAATACTGAAGAAATGAGCGCACAGCCCGACGCCCGGCCAATGCCCAAAGTCGAACGCCAGCGCCTGCACGACATCGTCATCGATCACCTGCGCGGCTTTATCACCGAAGGCGTGCTCGCCCCAGGCACCAAGCTCAACGAGCGCGAGCTGTGCGAAACCCTCGGCATCTCCCGCACGCCGTTGCGCGAAGCGCTGAAAGTGCTGGCCGTGGAGGGGCTGATCGAAATCAACCCCAACCGGGGCGCCAGCGTCGCCCGCATGTCGGAGCTGGAGATTCGCGAAACCTTCGAACTGATGAGCGGCATCGAAGCCTTCGCCGGGGAGCTGGCCTGTGAGCGGATTACTGCTCAGGAAATCGAAGACATCAAGGCGCTGCACTACGCCATGGTCGTCAGCAAAAATCAGAACGACCTGCCGGGTTACTACCAGCGCAACCGCGCCATCCACGACCTGATCAACCTGGCCGCGCGCAACTCGTCGCTGCGTCAGGTCTACCTGTCGCTGAACCGGCGCATCCACGCCTTACGCTTTCTGTCCAATCACCAAGCCCCGAAATGGGACCGCGCGTTGCACGATCACGAAGAAATGATCGAGGCCCTGCAAGCCCGGGACGGCAAGCGCCTGAGCAGCATCCTGCGCCACCACCTGCTGGAGAAACGCGATGCCCTGATGCTGCTGGTCAGGGATGAATCCGAGCACCCGGACTCCATTCGCCGTTGACTGATTGTTGATTAGCCATTCAGGGAGCTGCCGACCATGCCCCGTGATCTCGATGCCTTGCTCGCCGCCTGCGCCGACCGGTTGCCGCAACTGGAAACCCAGCGCCTGATGCTCTACGCCGGCGCCAACCTCCCCAGCGCTCGCGCCATGGCCGCCTACACCCCCGCGCTCAGCGCCTACCCGGCTATGGGCCCGACCCGTCACAAAGAACAGCCCGACACCGAGCTGGTCAGCGAGCTTGAAACCTTCACCCGTCAGGCCGCCATGACCCTGTTCGGCGCCGCATGGGCCGAAGTCCGCCTGGCCAGCTGCACCCTGGCCAACCTGGCCATCTTCCACGCCTACTGCCGACCGGGCGACAAAGTGCTGGCACCCGCTGCCGAGCACGGCGGGCATCTGAGCCAACGCCGTGGCGGCACTGCAGAATTGGCAGGTCTGGTGGTTGAAGACCTGCCGTTCGACCGCCGCAACTGCCAGCTCGACGCAGTGCGCGCGGCAGAGATGATCACCCACACCCGCCCCAGGCTCGTCGTGCTCGGACGCAGCGTCATGATCAAGGCCGACGACATCGCCCCGGTGGTCAGCGCGGCCCGCGCGGTCGGCGCCAAAACACTCTTCGACGCCTCCCACGTGCTGGGCCTGATCGCTGGCGGCACGTACCCCAATCCGTTTGACGCCGGCGTCGACCTCATCAGCAGCTCCACCTACAAAACCCTGCCCGGTCGACCCCAAGGGCTGGTGCTTGGCCGCGACCCGGACGATGCAATCGCTCTGCGCGAACTGCTCGACACCCGGATGCTCGCCAACTACGACGCTGGCCGGCTGCCTCCCTTGGCGGTCACCCTTACCGAAGCCCAGGCCACTGGCCGCGGATATGCCGCCAGCATTGTCGGCAACAGCGCGGCGCTGCATCGCGCGCTGGTCGATGCGGGCTTGCCTGTCATAGGGGCGAATGACGGCGAGGTGCACACCCATCAACTCTTACTGCCGCTGTCACTTGATGCTGATCCGCGTGCTGTGATGCTCGCGCTGCAAGCTCAGGGGATTCTCATCGGCACCTGCGTCGATCCTTCCCGCGCAGGGCATCAGGCTTTGCGGCTGGGGACGCAATTCATCACGCGGCAAGGGATGGACGCGCTGGATATGGTGGATGTGGCGCGACTGCTGGGTGATGTTTTGCACGTTGGCGCTTGCGGTCGGCTGCATGCTCGGCCGGTTGCTGATACGGCGCAGATAGCAGGTCGGATTCAGCAAATGCTGAGCAAAAAAAAGCCGCTGGGGAGCGGCTGAAGTTTGGAGCTTGGAGGCACCACGTCGGGAGCAACGACGCAGCGAACGACAGAAACAAAATGCTAAAAGCTGATCAGGCGTTTGACGTTCTCCGGCTTGGGTGTGGATTTCCATCGTTCCTGCGCTGGGCGGGTTCGATGGGGTGAAGCCACTTTAGGAACGATGGGCGGCGGGGGCAAATGAAACCCGGGTAACTATTTGTTAGCGAAAATGTTATGTGCGGGGAGGGGGTTGGGCGGGAACTTTCTGGGTTTGCCAGGCGGGGTTATTTGTTGGCCTTTTGCTGGTGCGGCGGCACTGCGGTGCGCTGGTCGTTGATCAGTTGGCTGTGGGCGTAGGCTTTGTGGGCAAGACGTCAGGCTTGGGCTGACGTCCTATTCAGCGGTTTTTACTTCACCGTCATCGGCGCGAAAATCGGCCGGATCCCACGGCATTTTGGATAAGCCACACAACCCCAGAAATTCCCGCCAGCGTTGGCGCCGGTTCTGGCGACACGTATCACCATGGTTTTGCGGCAGTGCGGGCAGGGGGGCGCAGTGGCTTCAGGCTCGGCTTCTCGTGTGGCGGGTTGCGTCGCTGTTGGAGTTGGCGCTTGAACCGGAGCTGGAGATGGAGCGGGACTTGGCGTAACCACCACCTCCGGCTCAACGATGGCTGGCTCGACGCGCTCTGGCACCACCTCGACCGTCGGCCGTGGACCGGGCTTCTTCGCCTCGGCGATCCACTGCTTCAGCACTGTGCCATCGATCAGTTGCACGTTACGGCCTGCTGCGAAATCCCGCGCTGGTTTGGTGAACGTCCCACTGGTGACCACGAAACCGCCGACAGCGCCCTCAGCCGCCATCGCGCCATACAACTCCCGCACCACCGGCACACCGACCTGCACTGAACGCCATTGCTTGCACTGCACCACGTACGTCTCGCCGTCCTTGCGCGCGATCAGATCAATGCCGCCGTCCGGGCCGTTCTTGCCTGTTTCTCGTACTGAATAGCCGCGCCGGCGTAAGGCTTCGCCTACCAGTAATTCGAACTCGTGCCAGGTGATGCTCAGCAGTGGGTTGCCTTTGGTGGTCGCGGCGGATTCGAGGAGATGGCGGCGTTTGCGGCGGCCCATGATTGAGGCGATGGCGCCGGCGCTGAGTATCAGGGGAACAAAGAATTGCCCGAACGTGGCCATGCCTCTAAAGGCCGACGCGGAAACCATCTTGTCGAAATGGCGCGGATCTAGGTTCGTAGGGAGCGGAGCAATGGCCACCGAGTGCAGCCAGACCGCAGACGCCACGGCGAGAACAGCGCTGATCCACCATGGGAGCTTGCTGGCGAGAAAAATGAGGGCTTCTAGATTGGAGGTTTTCTTGGCCATATCCGTGGTCTTTTATTGAGTCCGTTGTGGTGGAAGTTTGGTGAGCGCTGCTGGACCTGTAGGAGTGAGCTTGCTCGCGATGGGGTGACGCTGATGAAAGGGTATCGGCTAGTTGGCTCGTTGCGATAGAGAGTTCATCTTGTCTTACTCAAGTGAGTAACCGGGACCACGCTATAGGATTTGATTGAGGCCATCCGTGGGAGCGTGGCTTGTCCCGCCATCTGGCGCGAAGCGGCAGCAAACCCAAAACCGCAGTCGTGATCACAAAGTTATTTCCGCATCAAGGTGGTTAGCGCTTTACCGATAGTGGCCTTATGGACAAAGATTGAGGAATTCTCCTACAAGGATGTTCTCCCATGGCTTCGCTCAATCAAATTTTCTTTGGTCCTCCTGGCACAGGGAAAACCTACGCGACCGTGGAAGCCGCATTGCAGATCCTTGATCCTGCGTTTCTGCAATCTAATCGCGGCAACAGGGAGGCCTTAAAGGCGCGTTTCGATGCGCTGGTCGCCGCCGAACACGTTAAATTTGTCACCTTCCACCAAAGCTTCAGCTACGAAGACTTTGTGGAGGGGTTGCGGGCTGATACCGATGAAGACGGCCATATCACTTACGACGTGATTGATGGAATATTCAAAAGCTTGTGCAGTACCCCGGCCACCGCGAAGGTGACCCATGAGGAGTCCGCATCTGCTGATATCTCCAAGTCTAGAATCTGGAAGATGTCACTGGGCAACACGCAAGGGAGCGACGCCTACGTCTACGACGACTGCATAGCGTCCAATTTCGCCTTGCTAGGTTATGGCGACAGAATTGATTTCGCCGGATGCAAAAGCCGCGAGGACGTCGCTGACCGTTTTGCAGCGGCTGGGCAGCCGATGCAAAGCGGTGCTTACGCTGTGAAAGCCGTGACCGATTTCGTGGTTCGCATGAAAACGGGAGACCTGTTAGTAATCACTGACGGGAACGCCAAGTTCCGAGCAATCGGTGAGGTCATCGGCGATTATCGTTGTCTCTCTGCCGAGGAACGCGACGCCGACTACGCACAATGCCGACCTGTTAAATGGCTCCGCACCTATAGCACTTCATTACCTTACCAGCAGCTCACAAACGTGAAGTTCACCCAACGGACTCTTTATGAGTTAGCGCAAGCTGCGATTGATAAAACCAAGCTTAGCCAATTGCTAAACGCAGATTTGGGCGCGCAAGGGTCATTGGGCAAAAACCTATTCCGCACTGGCGAGAAGATCGGCGGTTACGTTGTGACCTATTGCTCAGGGGATGTGCTTGAGCTGAAAAAGCCAAAAGGTAATGAGCTTCCAATCGGAATGAGCATGCTGCGGAAACTGGCCGAGCATGTAAGGCGAGGTGAGTTGACGCTCGAGGACATTGCCGAGAAGCGGGTATTTCCGAAGCTCGCTGCGATCGGGACGACACTCGAACCTAACCTCGTCAACGGTTACAACAACATCATGCCTGCGCTTGTGGACCGCGTTCTGAAAGGGGCGCCAGTAAGCGAGGCCGGCACACCTTCAGATAGCAAACGTGTGCTCATCATTGATGAGATCAACCGAGGCAACATTTCTCGCATCTTCGGCGAACTGATTACTTTGATCGAACCCTCCAAGCGAGCAGGCGCACCGGAAGCATTGGAAGTGACATTGCCTTACTCAAAGGAGCGTTTCAGCGTTCCGGCTGATGTACACCTCATAGGGACTATGAATACCGCGGACCGCTCGTTGGCCGCACTTGATATTGCCCTTCGTCGACGCTTCACGTTCATTGAGGTAGCCCCCAACCCAGATTTACTGGATGAGGTCGAGGTTGAAGGCATACACATCGATGAGCTCCTCAGCGTGATGAATGAACGCATTTCGGTTTTGCTTGATCGCGATCATTGCTTGGGGCACGCGTACTTCTTGCCACTGAAATCAGAGCCGACTGTTGAGCGGTTGGAGGGAATTTTTCGGGAACAGCTTATCCCGTTGCTTCAGGAATATTTCTTCGAGGATTGGCAGCGGATTCAGTGGGTGCTGAACGACCATCGTAAGGAGCCCACAAATCGTTTTCTGCTGCAGCCTGATCAGAAGATTAGCGAGCTGTTTGGCGACAGCGTTACGGTCAGTCAGCACGGCGAACGCTGGGAGCTAAATCCTGGTGCGTTCAAAAATATCGATGCCTACCTCGGCATCATTGATCACACGCTCAAGGCAACAGATCAGCCGCGTTACGACGCGATGGAAGCGAGTACCGGCGATTTGACGGTCCGACAATTAGACTCCGGCACTATTGAGATTCTGCGAAACGGCGTATTGGTAAAACCTTCAAAGCCTGTTCTTCGCGATCTGGCTGAAACGCTTAAAATTACGACGCTGACAAGCAGTGGTACGCCGCTGAACACCCGGATGCTCGGTCGTAAAGTCATCAAATCGCTGAGCGAACAATCAGCGTGAAGGTCGATGTGACAGTTAGAGAATATGCCCGGCTGACTACCAGTCCTGTTCCGAACCCAAGTTTGGACAGGGCACATGTCTCGGCTTCAGCGTTCGACTGGCTGTGTGAATTGAGCTCGCGCTTTAGCAAAGCTGGCGCAGCATTGGTACAGGTCGAGGATCGGCGATGGCTAAAGCTCGATAATTACGTTGGTGTGCTGGAGACCCCTTGCGGCACTCGTATCGAAATCCTCCCCAAGCATTTCGAGGAAGGAGATTGCATTCAGCAAAGCCGCGCATTGCTGAGGCGGATGATCCAAAAGTCGTTAACGCTGCCCACGCGGGAAGTCGGCGCCACTGCATTGCAGCGCTTTGATACCCGGTTAACGGAGTGGGTGATGAGCAGCTTTCTGCAAACCCTCGACCATTTGATCAAGCGCGGCCTGCGTTTCGATTACCAACGTGTCGAGGAGGAACAGCGTTACCTACGAGGCCAACTCAATACCGCTCGCCAGATGCGTCAGCCACCTGGGCGTCAGCATCACTTTCAGATTCGGCATGACCTGTTCCACCCTGACCGCGCTGAGAACCGTTTGTTAAAAACCGCTTTGGACATCGTGTGCAAGGCGACTCGAAACCCAAGCAACTGGCGCTTGTCCCACGAACTGCGCTCAATGCTGCTGGGAATCCCCGTCAGTCGTGACACCGAGCAGGACTTCAAACAGTGGCGCAACGATCGGCTTATGGCCCATTACCAGCCCATAAAGCCTTGGTGTGAGTTGATCATTCAGCAAAAGACGCCTTTAGCGATTGCTGGTGATTGGCAGGGTATGAGCTTGCTTTTTCCTATGGAAAAGCTGTTCGAGCGATATGTGGCAGCGTGTCTTCGCGATTCCCTTCCGCCGGATGCGACTCTGCATGTTGAGCGTCGGAGCGAATACCTTTGTGAGCACGAGGGGAGGAAGGTTTTTCAGCTGCGGCCGGATCTGATGATTACTCAGGGCGATAAGAGCTGGGTTTTGGACACGAAATGGAAGCGGCTATATGCCGACGCCAGCCAGAAAAACTATGGCCTGAGTCAACCGGATTGTTATCAGCTGTTTGCGTACGGGCACAAATACCTCGGAGGGCAAGGGGACTTGTTGCTGATTTATCCCATGCGTGCAGCGTTTGAGGAACCGTTACCGGTGTTCCAATATTCTGTGGGCCTCAGGATGTGGGTAGTGCCATTTGACCTCAATAGTGGCAAACTGCACTCCGCGCGTCCCATGCATTTGACCTTCTGAATTTCTCGCAACCGATCTGAAAAGGGCCGTGATGCAAGTGCGAAGATAATTGTTAATCTTGCTAGTCGGCGGCAGCCCTAGGGTAATTTTTAAGTTCGCTTGGGCCGTTTGAATTTCAGGGAGAAATCGGATTGACCGGTAAAAAGATAAACAACCTAAAGTATCCGCCTTCATCGTTGGTTCAAATCTTCAGCCCAGAAGACTGGGAAGACTTTATCGAGGAAAGCTGCCGAGCGAGGATGAATCATGGTGACCTGTATTGTTTTGTCGCTCGTATAGGTGGTGCAGGGGATGCTGGCAGAGATGTAGAGGCCAGATATACCCCGACTCTCTCAGAGGGTTGCTGGGATTTGTATCAGGCTAAGCACTACAACAGCGCAATTGGAGAGTCTGTACTTTATCCAGAGCTGGCAAAGTTTTTTCATCATTTATCGTTAGGTACCTATCCTGCTCCCAAGTACTACTTCGTATGTGCACCTAAAAACACCTCTCCAAAGCTACATGACCTAATAGCTGCGCCCGAAAAACTTAAAACTGCATTCATGAAATCTTGGCAGGAAGGTAAAAATGGGATCAAGCTCAAGGATTTTCCGTTAACGCAAGATGTAGTAAGCGCCGTTGCAAAATTTGATTTTGGCAATATTAAGGAAATGCCCGTAAAAGATTTAATTGCCTATCATTCGCTTAACTCAAGTGCTCATGAATGTCTTTTCGGAATCGAGGCACTTAGAGGGGCTAATCCAGTGATGCCTCCGCATCCTGCTAAAGATGAGCTCATGTATATAGCGCAGCTGGTAATGGTTTATTCAGAGGATGCGGGTGAGTTGATGTCGATGGGTGATGTCTTGGCGTCAAGCACCTACGGTGATCATCTCGAAAGCTGCCGTGGCGAATTCTACAGCGCTGAAGGTCTTAGGCGATTTAGTCGTGATGTGATGCCGGGCGAGTTTGAAAATTTATTAATCGCTGTTCACGATGGTGTGCGGCGGCTGAATTCAAGCCCTAAGGAGTTGGTAGCTTTTGAGAAAGTGGAAAAGGTTCTACAAGCAGCGGCAGTGCTACAAGTTGCTAATAATCCTTTATCCAATAAGCTCCTACCGGCTGACTTGCCAGGAGCGTGTCACCACCTTGTGAATGAGGAGAAGCTAAAGTGGCTAAAATAAAATTAAGTCCCACAGTCTTCAATTCGCCATTTGAGCTAGGTATAAGGATGGTATATATTCTAAGCGGATTGTATCCGCGTGGTGCTGACTTGCAGAAGCTGGTGATGTTGGACTTTCTGGTGATATATTCTGGCGATTTTGAAGGTCCGCGAAGCCTACATACCCCGGTACCCCAACGAAATGCTGAGTTTCTAAATCGACGAGAGCTGATCCGAGCGGGTCTCCATTTGATGAGCACTAGAGGACTTGTAGATGTCGTGCTTTCAGCCGATGGGGTGACCTATAGTGCTGGTGACAATTCAAGGTCGATAGTTGGCTCGCTTGGAAGCAACTACGCGTTGATGTTAGCGGATAGATGTAGCTGGGCGGCAATGCAATACGGATCACTAGGCGGGGCTGAGTTGGCTGATTTACTAGTTAATTCAAATAAGCGGTGGAGCGCGGAAATGGACTTATTTAGCTAAGGAGCGCATGTATGAGTTTATCTTTAAGTAAATTGCTAGTGCGTGGTGATGGAAAGCAGGATGCTGAGTTGGATTTCTTGCATTTTGCTACTCTCATACGGGGGCCAAGTGATACTGGGAAGTCCTATATTCGAGATTGTCTTTGGTATATGTTGGGAGGGGATAAAGTTCCCAAGGAACTTCCTGAAGGCACGGGGTATGACACCATCTTCCTTGAAGTCAAGACCGGGCTAGCAGATGTTTTCACTTTCGGGCGTTCGGTATTCGGAGGGGCCACATCAGTGTGGCCGGTTGCTCTAGAATTTATAGATACAGTCGAAGCAGAGGTAAAAGATGATCTCGGCGCCCTGCTGGTGATGTTGGCTGGAGCACAGGAAAAGCAAATTCTGCGGAGTGCCTCAAAGAAAGGCGCAGTCACTGGAGGAGACTTAAGACATTGGTCGTTGATTTCCCAACCGGCGATGATTAGCGAGGAGCCACACTTAGGCGGTTTCACTGAACAAACTCAGAGGAAATCGGCATTTTATCTCTTCTTGACGGGGCAGGATGACTCGTCAGTAGTTCTTGCGGTGTCAAAAGACGTAAAAATTAGGGCGCAAGCGTTAATCGAAGCTGCCCAGCGTGACATTGATCGCATAAGTAAAGAGTTGCCAACAGACTTGACTTCAGATGAGCTCGTTAACGCACTACATAAGGTTGATGCAGCCTTCGATGTGCTGTCATCCCAGCAAAAAGAACGATCAGTTTATCTTAAAGGTATTCGCGAAGAATTTAACATCGCATTCAAAAAGCTCCGATATGCAGAGGCTCGCTTGGCCAACTCGAAACTAATGTCCTCACGATTTGAGCTGTTAGATCAGAAGTACGTTAATGATTTGGAACGATTGCATGTCGTGAGCGAGGGTGTGGCTATCTTTTCGATATTGCCCGTTTGCCCGTGCGTACTTTGTGGCTCTAATATTGGCGGCGATTTAGATGCTGAAATCCTTGCTCCTAACGCCTCGGCAAGGCAGCACGCTGCGATTGTCGCGGAGGTAAGAAAAATATTAGATTTGAGGTTTGGCTTAGCTGAAGCAAAACTACGTGAAGATGTTATAGTCGACGATTGTCTGCTTCAGCTTGATGAGTTGAAGGTGAGTCTGGAAGAGATTTCGACACGTGAGCGCAAAGCGCTTCGCGATAATGCGGTTGAGTTCAGTGTTAACCCAAAAGAGCTCGCGGAGAAAAGATCAGAGTACACCGAGCAAATAAAACTTTTCTCAGATTTAGATAGGCTTACCATTGAACTTGGTCGGTTAAAGTCGCTTGTGCCAGCAAAGAAAAAGACTGCATTGGTCAGGCACACTGGAACATTTGCGGCTGTTCTCAACAACGTAATACATCAGCTTTTACGTGAGTGGGGGTTCTTAGATATTTCAAATGTAGATTATGATAGCGTTGCTTGCGACATAAAGATCAACGGCAGGGCAAGGCTGAGTTACGGTGCGGGCAAGAGAGCTATATTCTTGAGTGCGCTTTCTGTGGGTTTGATGAGTTGTGCATTAGACGCTGGGTACCCTCATCTTGGCGTCGTGGTGCTGGACTCGCCGGTCAAGTCATATTCAGACCCTAACCACAACAAAGATCTCACTATCGCGCCTAGCATAGTTAAAGACTCATTCTACAGTTGGTTATCCAGTTGGAATGGGCCCGGTCAGGTTATTGTTCTGGAGAACGAACCTGTTAATGCTGCGACGGCAAAAGTACTTCGACCAATCGAATTTTCCGGAGTTTTAGGGGTAGGGAGGAAGGGGTTTTACACAGGTTGACATCAACGTGAGTAGAATGAAATTTTATCAAAGTCGTATGACTCCGGAATTTTAATATTCAGAAGCCAGCTGTATCGGTAGTCGGGGTTAGGAGAAACCCCCGCCGTCGCTGTTGTATTGTACACATGACATAAGTTTCTATGTCGCGTGAACGCTTGAGTCATGCACGGCGGTATTTATACTGCTCAGTAGTGCGATTGAATATACAAAATCTAGTTAAAGGGTCAGTCATTAGCCGTTTTTATTGTCGTCCGTTGTCAGTGATTTATTTCTCAATCTTATAGAGGAAGGGCCACCATTTCTGGCAGCCCTTTCGTATGCAGCTCACTAAGTCGAGATCAAATCAATCCCAGCTCAAAGCCCCACCCGTCTGATACTCAATAACCCGCGTCTCAAAGAAGTTCTTCTCTTTCTTCAAGTCCATGATCTCGCTCATCCATGGGAACGGGTTAGTGGTCCCTGGATACTCTTCCTTCAACCCAATCTGGCTCAAACGACGGTTCGCGATGAACTTGAGGTAGTCCTCCATCATCGCGGCGTTCATGCCAAGTACGCCGCGGGGCATGGTGTCGCGGGCGTATTCGATTTCCAGTTGGGTCCCTTGCAGGATCATCTGGGTTGCTTCTTCCTTCATTTCGGCATCCCACAGGTGTGGGTTTTCGATTTTGATCTGGTTGATCACGTCGATGCCGAAGTTCAGGTGCATGGACTCGTCACGCAGGATGTACTGGAACTGTTCTGCGACGCCGGTCATTTTGTTGCGGCGACCCATGGAGAGGATCTGGGTGAAGCCGCAGTAGAAGAAGATGCCTTCCAGGACGCAGTAGTAGGCGATCAGGTTGCGCAGCAGTTCTTTGTCGGTTTCGACGGTGCCGGTTTCAAACTTCGGATCGGAGATCGAACGGGTGTACTTCAGGCCCCAGGCTGCCTTTTTGGCGACCGACGGGATCTCGTGGTACATGTTGAAGATCTCGCCTTCGTCCATGCCCAGCGATTCGATGCAGTACTGGTAGGCGTGGGTGTGGATCGCTTCCTCGAAGGCCTGGCGCAGGATGTACTGGCGGCATTCAGGGTTGGTGATCAGGCGATACACGGCCAGCACGAGGTTGTTGGCAACCAGGGAGTCGGCGGTGGAGAAAAAGCCCAGGTTGCGCAGGACGATGCGGCGCTCGTCGTCGGTCAGGCCTTCCGGATCTTTCCAGAGAGCGATGTCCGTGGTCATGTTGACCTCTTGCGGCATCCAGTGGTTGGCGCAGCCGTCGAGGTATTTCTGCCAGGCCCAGTCGTACTTGAAAGGCACGAGTTGGTTAAGGTCGGCGCGGCAGTTGATCATGCGTTTTTCGTCGACCGCGACGCGGGCGGCGGAGCCTTCGAGTTCGGCAAGACCTTCAGCGACGTCCAGCTTGTCCAGCGCGGCTTTGGCGCGGGCAATGGCGTCGGAGTCGTTTGCGCTGACGGCGCGGGCTTCAAGCGCAGCAGCACCACCGGCGCTGTCGAGTTTGTCCATCGCGGCTTCGGAAGCGTGGCCGGCGTTGGCGCCTTTGGCGGGTTCAGCGGCGTCTTCTTTGTCGAATTCGTCCCAGCTCAGCATGGTGAGGAGGCTCCTGCTAGAGGACCGGTTTTACGCGGCCTGTGGATTTCAAAGTATGCGTTGCCAGCGTTGCTGATAGCGGGGCTGGCAACGGGAATAGGTTGGGCGGTTCTTAGTGCTTACTGTGATTGATCGACAAAGGCGCTAAACGCTGCTTCGGATCGATCGACGAACATAGTGCGAGGGTTGCCTGCGATGCGCCTGCGAAACAAGTCAACGGAAGCTGATTTCAGAGTGACGGTTTTGCGAGTGCAAGCGGTCATTTTGAGTACCCTGGATGAGCGCGGGATTATACAGATTTTGCCCGGCGCAGGTTCGTCCGTGACGGAATTTGAGGGACGATTTGCCGTCATTTTCCTTTGCGTTAACTCCCGATTCGTGCGTTGGAGAAAACGGCCACTGAATCAGGTTGGATCACGTATCTAGTGTGTCTTCGTGTTGCGAGACACATCATATAGTGCGTCAGATCGCTCGGCAATCGGTTGACAGGCGTCAATGTGTCGCTACGAATGCGGCGAAAGAAGCGGTTGTTTTGCTTTCAGACGGTAATCGTTGCGGATTCAAAGGGCCGCAGCTTCAGCCGCCATTGCATCGGCATTTAACGGCCTGCAATGTTGATGCAAAAATTGGGGCCTAATCGCGACGAGTGGCGTTCCGCACGTGCTCGTTCACGCCAATCGAGCTTCTTTGCAATCAATTGCAATCAGCCCCAATCGTCCCCCCAACACACCGCTCAAACACCCGCACCATCCCCTCGTAATCACACCCCACCGCATCCACATTCGCCCGTATCCATTCCTCCGCCTCCACCGGCCACCAACTGATCTCGAACCCCGCATTCACAATGATGTGCTCGAACAAAATCCGCTGAGCCCGCCCGTTCCCTTCCCGAAACGGGTGAATCACGTTCAGATCCCCAAACAGCTCCGCACTCGCCGCAATCAAACTCCCCCGATCCAGCTCCTGAAACCAGTTCGCGTCGGCCAGCACCTTGAACAGCTTATTGGCCTCGGGCTCGATGCGGTGGGTCACGCAGAAGTGGGTCTGGTCTTTGGAGATGTCGACGGTGCGCAGTTCGCCCGCCCAGTCATAGAGATCGGCGAACAGCTGGCGGTGGATGGCTTGCAGGTAGGGCAGGTCGTAGGGAGGAGGGGAGAAGTCGATGGCTTCGGCGGCGACTTCGGACAGGTCGCGTTCGGCTTGGGCAAGGGTTTTTGCATCGGTGAGGTCGAGACGGTTGCGCAGCACGGTGCTGCCGGGCGGACAGTAAGGGTCTTGTCCGACGCCGTATTTGTCGACCATCAGGCCTGTTTTTTGCGGTAGCTGTTGAGCAGCTCTTCCCGGGAAGGCAGGCGGCGTTCGGAGTCGGCGGGCGAGCTCTCGAAACCTTCCAAACGCAGGCTGGCCGCGTAGTTGGAGCGGCGCGTTCTGGCGCAGTAGGCTTTTTTGGACTCTAGCGAGGCAGCTGGCATGGGCGATCTCCTGGCTTGGCAAGAGGGGAGTGTAGCTGAAACCGGGGAGGGGCAGCGAGGGCCGGGAGCGTTTGGGCTCCCGGGTCGCGGTGTTGCTAGAACCGCTTCGCGAGCAAGCTCACTCCTACAATTGAGCGAGCTGTTCGCGGGCAAGCGCGCCTACAGAGAGGTGCGCTTGCCAGCGGGTGTTACTGGCAGGCTTCGCAGTCCGGCTCGTCGATCGCGCAGGCTTTCGGCACTGGTGCTGGACCGGCCGGTGCGGCTTCGGCTGGACGCGGGGCGGTGATCGCCGAGTCGTCCGGGCCGTGGCCACCGCTGGAAACGGCGTTCAGCTTGCCGGTGTTGATGGTCGACTTCTCGGTGCTGGTCGCGGCCAGGGCACGGAGGTAGTAAGTGGTTTTCAGACCACGGTACCAAGCCATGCGGTAGGTCACGTCCAGCTTCTTGCCCGATGCGCCGGCGATGTACAGGTTCAGCGACTGCGCCTGGTCGATCCACTTCTGACGACGGCTGGCCGCGTCAACGATCCACTTGGTGTCCACTTCGAAGGCGGTCGCGTAGAGGTCTTTCAACTCCTGCGGGATGCGCTCGATCTGCTGCACCGAACCGTCGTAGTACTTCAGGTCGTTGATCATGACCGAGTCCCACAGGTCGCGGGCTTTCAGGTCGCGAACCAGGTACGGGTTGATCACGGTGAATTCGCCCGAGAGGTTCGATTTCACGTACAGGTTCTGGTAAGTCGGTTCGATCGACTGCGACACGCCGGTGATGTTGGCGATGGTCGCGGTCGGCGCGATGGCCATGATGTTCGAGTTACGAATGCCTTTCTGAACGCGAGCACGCACAGGCGCCCAGTCCAGGCTTTCGTTCAGGTCGACGTCGATGTACTTCTGGCCACGTTGCTCGATCAGGATCTGTTGCGAATCCAGCGGCAGGATGCCCTTGGACCACAGCGAACCCTGGAACGTCTCGTAGGCACCGCGCTCGTCCGCCAGATCGCAGGAGGCCTGGATCGCGTAGTAGCTGACGGCTTCCATCGAGCGGTCGGCGAATTGGACGGCAGCATCGGAACCGTAAGGAATGTGCTGCAGGTACAGCGCGTCCTGGAAGCCCATGATGCCCAGACCGACCGGACGGTGACGGAAGTTGGAGTTCTTCGCTTGCGGCACCGAGTAGTAGTTGATGTCGATCACGTTATCGAGCATGCGCACGGCAACGTCGATGGTGCGCTTGAGCTTGTCGGTGTCCAGCTTGCCGTCGACGATGTGGTTCGGCAGGTTGATCGAGCCCAGGTTGCAGACCGCGATCTCGTCCTTGTTGGTGTTCAGGGTGATCTCGGTGCACAGGTTCGAGCTGTGAACCACGCCGACGTGCTGCTGCGGGCTGCGCAGGTTGCACGGGTCCTTGAACGTCAGCCATGGGTGGCCGGTTTCGAACAGCATGGACAGCATTTTGCGCCACAGGTCTTTGGCCTGAATGGTCTTGAACAGCTTGACCTTGCCCGGGTACTCGGTCAGCGCTTCGTAGTACTCGTAGCGCTCTTCGAAGGCTTTACCGGTCAGGTCGTGCAGATCCGGCACTTCGGACGGCGAGAACAGGGTCCACTTGCCGTCGTCGAAGACACGCTTCATGAACAGGTCAGGGATCCAGTTGGCGGTGTTCATGTCGTGGGTACGACGACGATCATCACCGGTGTTCTTGCGCAGCTCGATGAACTCTTCGATGTCCATGTGCCAGGTTTCCAGGTACGCACAGACAGCGCCTTTGCGTTTGCCGCCCTGGTTTACGGCCACGGCCGTGTCGTTGACCACTTTCAAGAAAGGCACGACGCCCTGGGATTTGCCGTTGGTGCCCTTGATGTAAGAGCCCAGCGCGCGAACCGGGGTCCAGTCGTTGCCCAGACCGCCTGCGAATTTGGACAGCATGGCGTTGTCGTGGATGGCGTGGTAAATGCCCGACAGGTCATCCGGAACGGTGGTCAGGTAGCAGCTCGACAGCTGTGGACGCAGGGTGCCGGCGTTGAACAGTGTCGGGGTCGAGGCCATGTAGTCAAAGGACGACAACAGGTTGTAGAACTCGATGGCGCGGTCTTCACGGGCTTTCTCTTCGATCGCCAGGCCCATGGCCACACGCATGAAGAAGATCTGCGGCAGTTCGAAACGGATACCGTCCTTGTGGATGAAGTAACGGTCGTACAGGGTTTGCAGGCCCAGGTAGGTGAACTGCTGATCGCGCTCGTGGTTGATCGCCTTGCCCAGTTTTTCCAGGTCAAATTCGGCCAGCACAGGGTTCAGCAGTTCGAACTGGATGCCTTTCTCGACGTAGGCCGGCAGCGCTTTGGCGTACAGGTCGACCATTTCGTGGTGAGTGGCGCTTTCGGCGACACCGAGGAAACCCAGGCCTTCGGCACGCAGGGTGTCCATCAGCAGGCGCGCGGTGACGAACGAGTAGTTCGGCTCACGCTCGACCAGGGTACGCGCGGTCATTACCAGTGCGGTGTTGACGTCGGTCAGCGCAACGCCATCGTACAGGTTCTTCAGGGTTTCGCTCTGGATCAGGTCGGCATCGACCTCGGCCAGGCCTTCGCACGCTTCGGTGACGATGGTGTTCAGGCGGCCCATGTCCAGCGGCGCGAGGCTGCCGTCTTTGGCGGTGATGCGAATCGACGGGTGCGCTTGCACTGGGGTTTCGCCAGCGGTGCGACCGGCACGCTCCTTGGAGCGCTCGTTGCGGTAGATCACGTAGTCGCGGGCAACTTTCTGCTCGCCGGCGCGCATCAGCGCCAGTTCGACCTGATCCTGGATTTCTTCGATGTGGATGGTGCCGCCCGACGGCATGCGGCGCTTGAAGGTCGCGGAGACCTGTTCGGTCAGGCGCGCAACGGTGTCGTGGATACGCGACGAAGCGGCAGCGGTGCCGCCTTCAACTGCGAGAAAGGCCTTGGTGATGGCGACGGTGATCTTGTCATCGGTGTACGCAACGACAGTGCCGTTACGCTTGATCACACGCAGCTGACCCGGCGCGGTGGCGGACAGGTCCTGCTGGGTCGCACCTGTCTGCGGCGCGGTGGCCTGCGGATTCTCGCGAGTTGTGTCGGTTTGCATGGGTGTCTCCACGTTCTCTAAGTTTGTTTGGGCGCCAAGTGCACGCCCACCGTTTCGTCTTGCGGCAGTGAACTGACAAACGTCAGGCCATGACTTCAGGACGAATGGGAAGGTGGATTTACCCTCCCTGGCGTTGAAGTCGAAAAGGGTGCCGGACTTGAGCCCGTCACCCCAAAAACTGTTGCAGAATGCGCATGTGATGTTGCAACTCGTGTACCGCTGCGCGCAGATCCCAAGGCTGGGTGGTCTGCCATTCGCGCTGGCGGGGCAGAGCGGTAGATTCGGGGGTTATTCAGCCCTTCGTACACAGGTAACGCGCGAGAAAAAAACCTTGAAATCGCGCCACGACTTGTGTTTGTGATTTCGGCGAAAACGCTACATGTAGGGTCTCCGCCGTCGAAGGGCTACAAGATATGCGTTTCGGACACTTACTGCAACGCATGACCTGTGGATAAAGCTGTGTGTAATTTGTGTGTGAAACAGGGAAATCCCGTGTAGGCCGCATGGCGTCTGGCATGAGCGCTTTGTCGGCGGCCAAAATCATTTTTTGCGGATTTCAGCGGGCGTTAACGCTGTCGCAAAAGCCCGATGCGCAAGCACTATCAACAAGAAAAAACAAGGAGCCTCACCGTGCAGCCACAACCCTGGCAGGTGCTGATCGTCGAGGATGACCAGCGGCTGGCCGAGCTCACCCGCGACTACCTCGAAAACAACGGCCTGCGCGTGAGCCTGGAAGGGGACGGCGCGCGGGCGGCCCGGCGCATCATCGACGAGCAGCCGGATCTGGTGATCCTCGACCTCATGCTCCCCGGCGAAGACGGCCTGAGCATCTGTCGCAAGGTCCGCAGTCACTACGATGGCCCTATCCTTATGCTCACCGCGCGCACCGACGACAGTGACCAGATCCAGGGCCTGGACATGGGCGCCGACGATTACGTGGGTAAGCCGGTGCATCCCCGGGTGCTGCTCGCGCGCATTCATGCGTTGTTGCGGCGCAGCGAGGCGCCCGAAAGCCCCGCCGAGGAACCGCACCGGCTGGAATTCGGCGCGCTGGTGGTGGACAACACACTGCGCGAAGCCTGGCTCAACGACCAGAGCGTCGAGCTGACCAGCGCCGAATTCGACCTGTTGTGGCTGTTGGTCGCCAATGCCGGGCGCATTCTCTCCCGCGAGGAAATTTTCACGGCCCTGCGCGGCGTCGGTTATGACGGCCAGGACCGCTCCATCGACGTGCGCATCTCGAAAATCCGCCCGCGCATCGGCGACGACCCCGATCACCCGCGCCTGATCAAAACCGTGCGCAACAAGGGTTACCTGTTCGTCCCCCACGCGGCCGAGCAACTGCCATCCCCCAAGTGCGACGGCTGACCGATGAATTCCATCTTCCTGCGCATTTATGGCGGCATGCTCGGCGTTCTGGTGCTGGTGGCGTTGCTTGGAGTGCTGACCCTGCACCTGGTCAACGCCGTGCGCGCCGAGCAGTACCGCGAGCAGTTGGCCCACGGCACCTTTACGTTGATGGCCGACAACCTGCGCGGCATGGACAGCATCGAACGCACCCGAGCCCTCGCGGTGTGGGAGCGCTTACTGGGCATCCCGCTGACACTGGAAACCGCCGAGCACGCGCATCTGGACGGCAGCGCCCGTAGCCGGTTGAGTCGCGGGCAGGTGGTGGTCGAACAGACCGGACCCCATGCCGCTCAGGTGTTTCGGGAGGTCGAGCCGGCGATGTCGGGCAATCCGTCCAGCGGCTTGCTGCTGACCGGCGAGGTGCGGCAGATCAGCGAGCAACTGGCGCGCGCCACTATCTTTCTGTTGCTCGACGAACTGGTGCGTCTGCCGGTCGATGAGCAGCCGGCGCGGCTGGAAGCGTTGCGCCAGAGCAAGGGTTTCGGCTTCGACATGCAGCTGATCCGGCTGGAGAAGCTGGATGTCGACGATGACCAGCGTCGGCGCATCGACGAGGGTGACACGGTGATGGCGCTGGGCAAGGGCGGCGATTCGATCCGCGTGCTGTCCGGCGTCGGCGAAACCCCGTGGGTGCTGGAGATCGGCCCGCTGTTTCAGATGAACCCCTATCCGCCGGAGCTGCTGATCCTCATCGCCTTTCTCGGTTTGTGCCTGATCGGTCTGGTGGTTTATTTGCTGGTGCGCCGGCTCGAGCATCGGCTGCGCGGGCTGGAAGCGGCGGCCACGCAGATCGCCCAGGGCAGCCTGGAAACCCGCGTGCCCGCCGCGGGCGCGGACTCGGTCGGACGGCTGGCGTCGGCGTTCAACGGCATGGCCGAGCACCTGCAGCGTTCGCTGATGATCCAGCGCGAACTGGTCCGTGCGGTGTCCCACGAGCTGCGCACGCCGGTGGCGCGGTTGCGTTTCGGGCTGGAAATGATCAACGACGCCACGACCCCGGAAGCGCGGCAAAAATACATGGTCGGCATGGACAGCGATATCCAGGACCTCGACAAGCTGGTCGACGAGATGCTCACCTACGCGCGCCTGGAGCAGGGCGCGCCGACCCTGAATTTCCAGCGCATCGACCTCGACGCTCTGATCGAGCAGGTGATTGCCGAACTGGCGCCGCTGCGGCCGCACATCAGTGTCACGCGTGGGGAGTGCGTTGATGCGCTGCATCGTGTCGGATCGGACGGCGAGCATTGGGTGGAGGCCGAGCCGCGTTACTTGCACCGGGCGCTGCAGAATCTGCTGAGCAACGCCATGCGCCATGCCGAGTCGGAGGTGCGGATTGGTTATGAACTGGGTGAGGAGCGCTGTCGCATCGACGTCGAGGATGACGGCCCCGGCGTGCCGGAAAGTGCCTGGGAGCGGATCTTCACGCCGTTCATGCGCCTGGACGACAGCCGCACCCGGGCGTCGGGCGGGCACGGTCTGGGGTTGTCGATTGTGCGCCGCATCATTCATTGGCACGGCGGGCGCGCGCTGATCGGGCGCAGCCAGAACCTCGGCGGCGCGTGTTTCAGCCTGGCCTGGCCCCGGCAGCAGGGGGAGACGTGATGTTCGACGGGGCGCTGGCCGGGTTTGCCCGAACGGTCGTGGTCGATGAAACACGGGATGTGTTGCCGTTGACCGAGCTGTTGCGGGATGAGGCTCTGGATCGTTTGCTGCTGAAGGTGTATGGGCCGGAGTTGGTGAGGGAGCAGTTGCCGGTGCTGGTGTCGCAGTGGATGAAGTATTACGCGATGCAGCTGATTCCGCCGGTGATGGTGGCGAGTCTGGCCCATGGCATGGGGTGGCCGCTGGGGCTGGACCGGCTGAGTTTCGCCCTGCATGAACGGGGGTTTCTGGACGGGGTGAGGTTCGACGGGGCCGTGACGCAGGTGCCGTCTTCGGATAACCCGTTCGAGCGTTTCACGCCGCTGCTGGAGAATCTGCAGCAGGTGATCGACCGCTTGAGTGCCTACGGCGATGTCCCGGCGGCCGTGCTGTGGGGCAACGCCGGGGATTATCTGGAAACCTGCTTGCGGCAGCTGTCCGCGGCGAGCGACGTTGCTCTTGGTGCTGGGTATGGCTTGTTGCGTGAAAGGCTGAGGCCGGATGGGCGGCGCAATCCGTTGTTCCAATCCGTTAGTTATATAGAAAGGGATGGGCAGACGGTTCGGCAGCGGCGCACGTGCTGCTGGAGTTATCGGGTGGAATGGGTGGGGCGGTGTGAGCATTGTCCATTGGGGGTGTCAGAAATTTTGTGTTCGGGCATAACATGAGTAAGAGGTGCATGTATGCCAACCAAAAAGAAACCTGCGTTACGCGAGCTACCCAAAATCCCTAAAGAGCTGCT